>JACRHA010000047.1 GCA_016234185.1 Nitrospirota bacterium | reverse complement strand
GCCACAGCATGGGCTATGGAAGATGTTCCCCTTGAGAAGGCGTCTGTCTCAAAAATACCCATAGGGCCGTTCCAGAGGATCGTCTTTGCGTTAGATAATGCCTCTTTAAAGAGTTTTACTGAGGCGGGACCGATGTCCATTCCTATCCACCCCTTCGGTATCTCCTGGGCAGTTACGATCTCTGTCTGGGCACCGGGCTCCCTGCTTTCGGCAACTACGACATCGACAGGGAGGTAAAATTTTACACCCCTTGCCCTTGCATTGTCTTTTATCCTAAGGGCCAATTCCAGCATGCCTTCCTCAACTATTGAAGCACCCACCTCCATCCCCATTGCCTTAAAGAATGTGAAGCAGGGGCTTCCGCCAATTATAACCTTATCCACCTTCTTCCCAAGATTGTCAATCACGCCGAGCTTTCCGGAGACCTTGCCCCCGCCCAATATTGCCACAAAGGGCCTGACAGGGTTCGCAACCGCACCCTCCAGATACTCTATCTCTTTCTTCATCAGAAACCCGGCAGCGGATGCCTTTACATGCCTTGTTATGCCTGTAATTGACGCATGGCTCCTGTGGGCAGCGCCGAAGGCATCGTTTATATATACGTCAATGGTATCTGCAAGCGCCTTGGCGAAGGAGTCGTCATTGGCCTCCTCCCCCGGATAGAAACGGAGGTTCTCAAGGAGGAGCACATCGCCGTTCTTCATCCTGGAAATAAGGCCCTCTATCTGTTCTCCGATGCAATCATGGGCGAAAATGATATCTTTGCCGAGGAGACGCTGGAGCCTCCTCCAGACAGGCGCAAGGCTCAGCCTTGGGTCCTTCTTCCCTTCCGGTCTTCCAAGATGGGATGCTATTATAACCTTTGCCCCCTCGTCTATGGCGTAATTGATTGTCGGCAGCGTAGATTTCATCCTGGTGTCATCGGTGATATTCAGGTTGTCGTCAAGGGGCACATTAAAATCAGCCCTGATAAATATCTTCTTCCCCCTGATATTAATATCTTCGATAGTCATCTTGTCCATATTCATACGCCACCTCCTTTCTATTATAGGGGCTTGCGTCGCCCCCTCCACCGGCAAAGCCGGATGGAGCCTCCCCCTCAACGCTCGCTTTGCTCGCTGGTTAAATTCTATAGGGGCTTTTGGCGCCCTCTCCAAAAAGCCAAGCCTTTGGAGCCCCCTAAAAGTTCACTTTGCACGCTTAGTTTCTATATTATACCGTCCCTCTTCCCAATATATCTGATCAGGTCATATATCCTATTGGCGTATCCCCACTCGTTATCATACCAGGCTATAACCTTGACCATCCTCTTTTCGAGCATCATTGTCAGGGCAGAGTCGAAGACGGCAGAATGGGGATTACCGTTCATATCGATTGAGACAAGAGGTTCCTCGGAATACTCGACTATCCCTTTAAGGGTAGAACCGGCAGCCTTCTTCACTGCTTCATTTATCTCTTTAGATGTGGCATCACGTTCAAGCTCTACTACAAGATCTATGAGGGATACATTTGGTGTGGGGACCCTTATGGCAATGGCATCAAGCCTCCCTTTAAGGGCCGGGAGCACCAACCCAACCGCCTTGGCCGCCCCTGTGGAGGTGGGTATCATCGACAGCGCTGCTGCCCTTGCCCTCCTTAAGTCTTTATGCGGCAGATCAAGCAACCTCTGATCATTTGTATATGAATGGATAGTGGTCATGAACCCCCTTTTGATCCCAAAATTGTCATTTATTACCTTTGCTATCGGTGCAAGGCAGTTAGTTGTGCATGAGGCGTTTGATATTATCCTGTCCTTCTCAGGATTAAAATCCCCTTCATTTACTCCAATGGCGAGTGTAATATCAGGATCAGTGGCAGGGGCCGATATTATGACCCTCCCTGCCCCGGCATTAATATGCCTCTGGGCGCCATCCCTGGTGACAAATTTCCCGGTAGACTCCAGCGCTATCTGTATCCCTAGTTCCCTCCATGGGAGCGCCTGAGGGTCCTTCTCGGCAAGCACCCTGATTCTTTTCCCGTTTAATATAATATAGTTGTCCTGTACATCTATCTTTGCATTAAAAATCCCCTGGACCGAATCATATCTTAACAGATGGGCAAGCGTCTTAGGATCGGTCAGGTCATTTATTGCAAGGATCTCAATATCTGGATTATCGACAGCAGACCGGACGAGATTTCTGCCAATCCTTCCGAAACCGTTTATAGCAACCTTTATCCCCATTTCTGCACCCCCTTTTGATGCCTTGGATATTATTTTAAAAGGCTTTAAAAGTCAATACTGCAAAAACGTAAGGGCTAAGGTTAAGGAAGTTCTCAACCTAAACCTAAACCTTAGCCTTATTATTGCGGGACCTCATCGATTCTATAGAACTGTGTTGGGCTGGGGTTCTTGACTGAGACCTGTTTTGGCTCCTTCCCCCTTACGAAGACCTCTGTTACTGCCTTTTCTGTGCCCTCTGGAGCAAGGAGCCCATTCTCAGGGTCTACCCTTGCGAATACTATATCCTCGGGGATTGAAAAGGACTCGAAAGGCAGGAGGTCTAAGGCCCCCCTCATATATGAGATCCAAATCGGCAGGGCCGCCCCGGCGCCGGCCTCCCTGTCACCAAGAGACCTCATATCGTCAAATCCTACCCAGACGCCTGCTACATGATTTGGAGAATATCCTATAAACCAGGCGTCTGTAAACTCGTTGGTGGTCCCTGTCTTGCCTGCCAGCGGCCTCTTTAGCGCCTTTGCCATAGATCCTGTGCCATGCTCTATTACATCCTCCATCATGTTGGTTATGATATAGGCGGTCTCTTTGGGTATGACCTCCGTCAGTTCCGTCTTATGAGACTCAAGGATGTTACCGTCCTTGTCCCTTATCTCCCTGATGGCGTAAGGTTCGGCCCTGATCCCCTGGTTTGCAAAAACGCTATAGGCTGAGGTTAATTCCAATAGTCCTATGCCTGAAGAACCGAGGGCAAGGGAGAGGTCGTCTGTCAGCGGGCTCGATATCCCGATCTTTTTTGCAAAATCTATTACATTCCTCACCTTAATCCTCTCCAGGAGTTTTACTGTGGCTACGTTCCTTGAGTGTGCAAGCGCCTCCCTCAGGGTTATGGGTCCGTAAAACTTTTCCTCGTAGTTTTCAGGTTTCCAGGTCTTCTGGAGAATGGGATCATCATATATCACAGGTGAATCTATAACCATGGTAGATGGCGTCAGGCCGAGATCTATACCTGTTGCATAGATGATAGGCTTAAAGGCTGAGCCAGGCTGCCTCCTTGCGGATACAGCCCTGTTATATTCGCTCCTTTTGAAGTCATACCCGCCAACCATTGCCTTTATCTCTCCGTTTCGCGGGTCAAGGGAGATGAAGGCCCCCTCCACGATAGGCTCCTGCTCAAGGTTAAAAAATCTCTCCTTTCCCTCCAGCTTCTTTGGCGCAACATTTACGACATCACCCACCTTAAGTATATCCTGAGGCAGCGGGTTCTGAGATATAACGAAATTCTTCCTGATGTCCCTGCCTTTTAGTTTCTTTGCTGCCCAGCGCATGTCATCCAGCATTATCTTCCCGTTTACCCCCTTTACCAGGACAGATGCATACGCCGGGGTAATCTTTGTAACTATGCCTTCTGTGATCTCATCCTCGCTGAAGTCGGCATCCTTTATTCCACCCTCTTTTTCTTTAATCCTTGTCAGGTCTTCCTGTGTTTTTCTGGAAATGGGCCCCCTGAAACCCTGTCTCTTATCGACATCCATTAATCACTTCTTAAATGTCTTTGCGGCCAGCTGTTGCATATCCAGGCTGAGGGTTGTGTATATATTGAGACCCCCTTTGTATACCATATCATCCCCGTAGACCCCTATTAAGTAGAGCCTGAGGTATTCAAGGAAGTATGATGGGTTCTCATCCTTCTCATGTAGTTGACGCAGGCGTATATCCTCGCTGACAGCCTTTTTATATCTATCAGCATCGATAAATTTCTCGGCCAGCATCCGTTTCAGGACGGTCTCCTGTCTTTGTTTGGCCCTATCAGGATGGTTGATGGGAGAATATTCATTTGGTGACCTTGGAAGACCGGCCAGAAGGGCAGATTCTGCAAGTGTAAGTTCACCAACATCCTTGCCGAAATATGTCCTTGCAGCCGATTGGACGCCATAAGCGCCATGTCCGAAATATATCTGATTTAGGTATGTTTCCAGAATTTCCTCTTTGGACAGGGCCTTTTCCATCCTCCTTGCCAGGAGGACTTCTGTCATCTTTCTTTTCAGGCTCCGCTCCGGCGACAAAAAGAGCGAT
>JACRHA010000053.1 GCA_016234185.1 Nitrospirota bacterium | reverse complement strand
TTTATTTTATTCTTTACAGATATATTAGAATACCTCTGTATATTTACAGATAAAGACCCATCCCTTACCACAATACGTCCATCCTTTATCACTAGCCTGACCCTAAATTCCGCCAAGTCTTCAACAACAGCAATATCGGCCCTGTACCCAGGTGCAATGGCGCCAAGATCTTTCAGACTGAAGGCCTCTGCAGGATTAATGGTGGCCATCTGGATTGCCATAATCGGATCCAGGCCAAGCCTTACTGCTTTCTTAATAATATAGTCTACCTCGCCTTCTTCTAAGATATCCTGAGGCTCCTTATCATCTGTAACAAAGAGGCAGCGCCTGTAGTTTCTTGCATCTACTATCTTGAGGAGTTCCTCAAGGTTCCTTGCTGCCGAGCCTTCCCGGATCATTATATACATACCGAGCCTGAGCTTCTCCAGCGCCTCATCCGCTCTTGTCGCCTCATGTTCGCTCCTTATCCCAACACCGATATAGGCATTTAGGGCCTTACCTGTTAGCATCGGCGCATGACCGTCTATAGGCCTTTTTGCCCTGCGGCCAACCAAGACCTTCTCTAATTCGTCCTTACCCTTGTTAAGCAGGCCAGGTACATCCATCATCTCGGCAATCCCGATGACATTATCTAATCTTAATAGCTCCCCTATTTCCTTGGCAGTAAGGCAGGCCCCGGATGTCTCAAGATCTGTCGCCGGCACACATGAGGAGGCCATTATATAAATATTTAGCAATATCTCCCTGCTTGCCTCAATAATATATCTTATGCCTTCCATGCCCAGGACATTGGAGATCTCATGAGGATCTATGATTATGGTTGTTGTCCCGTGAGGAAGTACCGCCCTGGCATACTCATCAGGCGTCAGAAGGGAAGATTCAAGGTGGGTATGGCTGTTAATAAGGCCTGGTATCGCATAATTTCCATCAAGGTCGATCAGTTCGTGGGCCTCCTTATAATCCGCCCCTACGCCCACGATCAGACCGTTATCGATTGCTATATTTGTATTATAGACCTCCCCTGACATGACGTTTACCATCCTGGCATTCCTCAAAAGGATGGCAGGCGGCCTCTCTCCCTTTGCTGTATCAATAAAAGATTTCAGGCTTTCCAGATCAAGCATAATTAACCCTTGAAGTATATTCAGGGATTTTATAGGGACAAGATCCTTGCCGCCTCGCCTAGGCAGACCTTAAGGCCGACAGGAAGAAGGGCTTGACCTCCCGCGCTGACTTATCGACGAAATAGCCGATACCTATCTTCTTCGGCGCAAGGTCCTGTCTTGCGGTCGCATCTACTATAATCTCTCCGCTTATCGGATCCTGGTCTATCTTGAGCCTCCACAAGGCCTGCTCAGCCGGGCCCCTGTGTATATTGCCTTCAAAATCGTAGAGACTCCCGCAACAGGAGCATTTCAACATCTTTATGTCGTATTCAGGGTCAAGGGCACACCCCTCATACCGGCACAAGGCCGTGAGCGCATACAGACCCCTCTCATTTCTCACCAGAAAAATCTTTAACGCCTTATCCTGATTTATGAAGAGCCTTGCAGCATTCTCCAAAAAGGCCTCTGTAAAACCAATCGGGTAGCTCTCCAGCCTGTTCAGTCTAAATGTTGTAGGCGGTTCGTACAAGACCGTAGGGAACAAGAATCTAATACTGCCGTATACAGAAAGACCTGTAAATGCAACTATCCCGCCCCATCCGATGATAGTTAGAAAATGTCTTCTGTCTATCATAGTCGGACCCTCCTTTTTTTATTAGTTATCTATTATTATATCATGCACCCAAGAGATGGGACAGTTCCAAGTCAAGATGGAGGAGTAGGAAATTGCTGTTCCCATTTTGTCAAGTCTATTTAAATCATATTGACCTCTTTTTAAGCCCATCAAAGTAATTTTCAACAAGCCCTTCAATGGCATCCATATATCTATTAGGGATATTCTTAAAACGCCTTCGGCACTCGGAAACAGCATCTTCCGGATCGGAATACCCCTGAATCACCCCTATTATATTCTCGTAATATTCCCTGATCCTGTCAGAGGCAATCTCAGCAAGCGTATGATCCCCTGCTATCTCCCTGGCAGTTGATCCTATATCGCCGTTATGCTTAAGGAGGCATTGAAGACAGATCCCCTTGAACCTGGAGCCTACTGTTCCCCTGCTTAGCCTCAGACGTTCAGCGGTCTTGCCGATCTCAAAGAGATTCTTCCTCATTAGGACAAGAAATACGCTGTCACCTTCTACATTGATCCGCCTGTCAGGCGCATCCCTATCCTCAGTTAGTCCCCTGTCTCCTTCCTGCTTATCTGATCCTATATCATCTTCTGTTATAATATCCCCTTCGGCCATAACAGCGGCCCTCGATATCCGATTTTCAAGCTCCCTGATATTCCCGCTCCATCCATCTTCCATAAGGGCCTTCATGGCCGCCTCAGAGATCCCCCTGATCTCCTTTTTATACTCTATCCCGGCCTTATCTATAAAATAATGAACCAGGATCTCTATGTCCTCCCTCCTCTCTCTCAATGGCAGGAGTTCTATTGATATTACATTCAGGCGATGGAACAGATCCTCTCGGAACCTACCCCCTCTTATCTCAGCCCTTAGATCCTTATTTGTAGCCGAGATTATCCTGGCATCTATCCTGACCGGCCTTGCATCACCCACCCTCTCAATCACCTTATCTTGCAGCACCCTTCTAAGCTTTACCTGGAGAGAGAGGTCCATATCCCCAATCTCATCCAAGAATATAGTCCCTTCATTTGCCAGCTCAAACCTCCCGATCTTATTGGATAGAGCGCCGGTAAATGACCCCTTTACATGCCCAAAGATCTCGGACTCAATGAGATTTTCGGCTATAGCCGGAAGATCAACAACAACGAAGGGTTTATCCCCCCTTGGGCTCATAGTATGCACCGCCTTTGCAAGGAGACCCTTGCCGGTCCCGGATTCTCCAAGGATCAGTATAGGGTAATCGGTTTTTGCAGCCTTTTTTACCTCCTCAAATATCTTAAGCATCCGTTCGTTCCTTGTTACTATCCCGTATCTTGCACACTCAGACCGCCGCTCCTCCCATCTCCCCTTCAGGCTAAAGTCCTGTTTTGTTGAATGGACAAAGATATGAGCCACCTTATCATCCAGCTCCTTCTTTATCTTGAGCAGCCTCTCCTTCTCCCTTGATTCCTCCTCAAGCCTCTCTTCCAGTTCCCCCACCTTTGTCATCTGCTCTATTAACCCGGAGGAGGTCTTATCCATCTCCGTCTTAAGAGATGAAAGCTCCTGGTTGATAAGACCCAGCTCCATCTCCTTCTGTCCAAGCCTCCCCTTTATCATGGTCATCTCATCTGTCACCATCTTCTTTTCTCCGGATAACCGCGCTACCATCTCCTTCTCCAGATTAAGCTGGTATAGCGAGACGGCGAGGGTCGATGCAATGATGACAAGGGTGGGGGAAAAGAGATCGATGACAATGCCCATATATTTAAACAAGAGATATCCTAAATAGAGATACACACCTGAAAAAAGGAGGATAAAGACGACCTTTTTCTCCCATTTCTTTATATGGCATAAGAGGGCGGAAACGATCCCGATCAAAAGAAGGAGAGGGATCTTTATCCCGGGGCTGATATCTTTTAAAAAGTTATTTGTGATGATGGTATTTATGATATTGGCATGGATGCCGCCTCCCGGATAATCCACTTCGATGGGCACCGATTTTACATCAAAGCCTGTAGCGCTATTTGAGATAAGAATCAGTTTGCCTTTGAGCCTGTTTTTTAATTCGGCCATTCCATCCGCCGTTTGAGCCTTTTCTAGTATATCTATAAAAGAATAGTGATCATAGGTATCAACCCACCTGCCTGCATAATTGATGAGCATCATCCCCTGCTGATCTATGGGTATCCTAATATCTTGCCTCCTGCCTTCGGAAATATGCGCATTTTTAAGGATGATTTCCTTCCCCGGATAGATGGAGATACTGTCTTGAGCTACATCCAGATAGCCGGCTGCCGCCTGAAGGCCAAAGGCCGGAAATGGTATCCCATCCAGGTCTACCACCAGAGGGACGCGGCGGATGATCCCATCCCGGTCCCGATTGGCCGAGATATGACCTATACCCTTCGAGACATTAGAGAGGGAAGGGAAGGGGGCTAAAGACCTCCGGACCTTTAAATAGACGGCCTTTTCAATAGGCCGGCCTTGATAACCGAATACCTTAATCGCCTCAGTTTCACCGTCATTGTCTTTCCGGCCGTCTTCATTTGAGAGCTCGAATCCAACAGGATAATAGACCTTCTTTCCTTTTTGGGTTGCAAGAATGAGGGCCTCATCGCTCCTCTTATCGACCGGTTGGCCGAAGAGTATATCATACGCAATTGCCCCTGCCTCACTTTCCGATAATATCTCAATCATCTGTGCATGCCATGATCTGTCCCAGGGCCACCTCCCGATCTTTGATATGCTCCTGTCATCGCAGTCGATCAGGACAATCCCCGGATCGGTATTGATATTTCCTCTCAGCTTAAAACGGTAATCTAATGTCTTTGCCTCCCAGGCGTAAAAGAGGTCGGAGAAAACAAACAAAGATATAATGACCAATAGACTGCTTATAAGACCGATAGATATAGATATGGGGCCAATCCTCTTGATGATATCCTCTTTTCCTGACCTGATTAACTCCATAATGTTAAGGACCCTGCCTGGGTTTTATACCAATTCGCATTCAACAGGATACCAAGGCGGCGAGGAGGAGGCGACGCAGGCGTACGGTTTGTACGCCCGGGAGCCGACGACGAAGCCAACGCAGGTAGCCAAATGAAGGCAAATTGGTATTACCTCCTTATCTGCCCCTTCCTGGTGTTCCTATTATGTCTATCGGTTTTTCCGGCGGCCTCATGGTAAACCCTCTTAATCCCTTCTGCATACCACCTTTGGGGTTGATAAATATCTCTGTGTATGCCTCTGCCCACTCTAGTCCATCCAGTTTATCCTCTGATATTGAGAGATCACGCAAGCGGGGGTTATCCCCTCTTTCAATGGAGTAGAACCCCCTGGAAAAGTCCATTTGGGAAAGGGATAGGGGCTTTGTTGTAGCAATCGCCTTTATCCGCTCAAGGCCGACCGGCCCATCTACATTTACCTTAAAGCCATAGGAATCATCCGGGATAGTATATGTTGTGCCGGCCCGGATAAGGTTATCCTTGTGAAAGGCATTTGGAAACAGTATAGTAACCCTGCCGGAGGTCCCTATATCTATGAGCGTGACATAGCAATCCCTATCTGATCTGAAATAGAATGTCATTGTATCACCGATCTGATACTCACCCTTGTCGGTCCAGACCTTTAAATTGAATGATTGCCCTTCCCTTTCTATGTTCAGCAAGCTATCAAGTGTCAGGTCATATGACGATTCACCCGCCTTCTCCCTTGCTCCAGGCAGGTCCTTTAAGGGCACCCCATCCCTGTTTATCAAGACCTTTCCTGCAGAGATTATGGTAGCTGTCTTCACCTGGATCAACCTCGCATTGATCCTCAGGCCCTCTCCGGTAATCCAGTAAGAGCCGGTGACATACATATCGGCGCCCGCGGATTTGGCCCTCTCCTCAGGAGGAATAAGATCATCTATATTTACCTTTTCAATAACCGATATATCATCAACCAATGCGAGGTCTGCCTTTAACTCTGCTTCAATCTGGTTGCTTAAGGTTGTTCTGCCGTTGCTGCCTCCCTCCCTGAAATCGAGGACAGCGAGCTTCAGGCGCCCCTTGTCCTCCATATTCTTTATGATCTGGATCACGAGGCCTTCTATCCCCTCTCCCCATTTATATGCCCCTTTGTCACCCTGAGACAGAGAGGCATTCCGGATGGTAAAGATCGCCTTCTCCTGAGACAGACTGCCAAGGAGCCTATCCGTTATCTCCCTGGTCCTTCCGATGCCGATCTTCCCGATGTCATATTTAAGGGCAATGGCGCTGGTCTCATTGCCGGATTGATCGATCCGGTGGATAGAAGACCTGATAATACCTTCGCTATCTGTCCTCCCTTCCCTGTCGATCTCACCCCTCCCCCTCTCAAAAGAGAAGACCATAGGGAATTCTGTTATCGGATATAATTGAACATCATCGCCATAGACCAGCCTCGCTGCAAGTCCTTCCGGGGGCCTCCCAATC
The DNA here is from genome assembly GCA_016234185.1 of Nitrospirota bacterium. GTDB lineage: Bacteria > Nitrospirota > Nitrospiria > JACRHA01 > JACRHA01 > JACRHA01. The sequence goes on along the minus strand of JACRHA010000053.1, from coordinate 2,466 downwards.
CTTGCCTTCTGCTGATCGCCGCTTATCTTGGTTATCTTAAAATGGGATAAAAACTCGGATATCTCCTGCCCGATATCCGGGGCTGATGAGGCTCTGGTCTTTGCGTCTTTATCTATGGGGGGCCTTATCACATCATATCTGCTGATTAAGGGGAGGATCTCCTCCCCCTTTTCATAGGCATCAAGATAGCTATTTAATGCCTTTACATAATCCCTTTCTCCTTTTGATCTCCTTGCTGCCCCGATCGACCCCCTGATCTTCTCCTCTGCCTGATCGATCTGTCCTTTAAGCCTTACGGAGGCCTTCTCCCGGTCAAGGACGGCAAGGGACCAGTAAAGTCCTTTATCCGGGTCGGACCACCTGTCGCTTACCTGGAGCCCCGCTATAACGATAGAAACCTTTGTTTTTATCTTTGATCCAACCCTGTAGTATTGATCTCCTGAATCGGATGTCTCGATCTGGGTAATCTCCTCCTCGCCCTTTATCTCCACCTCTATCTGCTTTAAAAGATCAAGCTTTGCCTTCTCATCGGCCCTCTCCCTGTCCTTATCTGCGCCTATCCCAGTCATATAGAAGGGATCAGGATATTTGATGTGATGGCCGCTATCTACCCAGGAAGGATGGAGGTTCTGATGCGCGGCACAGCCGGACAGTGCCAACATTAATAGCCATGTTGTCTGAAATTGAATAGACCTATTAATAATAAACCGTTTCATCTTGTATGTACCTCTCTAAATGACATCTCATGCTAAATCCCACCATGTTCATAACCTCCTTTAAATTTCTCCTTTCTCCTATGATGCACTCCTTTCCTTGACTCTACGGCCCTTCCTTGTTATTCTAATTTTAAAGAAGGGAGAATCTCATGCCAAAGATCATAGAAGCTATATATGAAAATGGTGTATTTAAACCTACAGAGCATATTGATCTGCCGGAATCTTACAAAATCAAAATCATTATTCCTGAGATAGATAATGCCGATCAATACCTTAAAGAATCCCTTGAAAAGGGATATCATATGGGCAAAATTCTGAGCGATATTGACCGGGAGAATATCTATAATGATATTGGTTGATACCAATATTTTAGTATATGCCCATAACAGTGATTCAGAACTGAATGAGGTAGCAAGAAGATTAATGTTGGATGCCGTCGATGGCAGATTCGATGCCTGCATTACCCCGCAAAATTTATTAGAATTTTTCAGCGTCATAACCAATCCCAAAAGAGTTGAAAGACCTCTCGATTCTAAGATTGCCCAGCAAATAATGCTTAACTACTGGCATTCCCAAAAGATACATAAGATCTACCCTTCTAACTCTATTTTTATAAGGCTCGCCCAATTGGTAAAAGAGATGAAGATTACCAAAACAGAGATCTTTGATTGCCATCTCTATGTAACCATGGAAGAGAATAATGTTTTTGAAATCTATACTAAAGATATTCATCATTTCACCAGGTTTCCTGATCTTAAAGTAATTGACCCGTTTTTATAATATTTGGCTGTATTTCTCACCTTGCACTTTGCAATTTACCTTTTGCATTTTCTTCAATCCTCCACCACCTCAAGATAAACGGCAAAGACAATATGGCTAATAGAGAGGCCGGGCCGCCCATATCCGATGACCCCGATGGCCATTACCCTTTATATCAATCCTGCCGCAGCCAAAGGCTGAGTGCGAGTCATCCTTACTGGAGACCGCCTGCTCCCCACCTGGATCGGCCAGGATAGTCGCCTTGGCAGGTGCAGAGGCAGACTGGTTAAGCAGGATAGAGACATTATTGCCGCTAAGATTTGCCACTGCAAGATCAGGCTTACCATTTCCATTTATATCCCTGATGGCAACAGAGACTGGGCCACTCCCTACGGTAAATAGTTGCCATAAGCAGGGAGATGCCTTTTAAATAGCTATTTTGCAGATATTGCAAAACCTGACCTCCAAACAGGAAAATAAACATTCCTTTATAAACCTGTCAAGGAAAAGGTTGTGGTCCCTTTTAACCCTATCAATTCCAAATGGTTTCTATGATTCCCGCTTCACGGATTTTCTTGTCACACGTCAGCATGGGGAGTGCCAGATGTTTAGCAGTAGACATTATGAGCCTATCGAGCAATTCCGGAAAGTGAACATTTTCTGAAGTCATGACGATCTCCGGTGTCAAATCCACGATTGAATAATTTGCGGATTCCCCAATGAGGTCTATCGCATCTTTCAGGTTTATCCTTATTCGTCTCTTCTGAGACAAATACATGATCTCGACAATTGTTATTACGGAAATACAAATACGATAATCACCTTTCTCAGCGCCATTGAGTATTTCTTTCGCCTTTTTACCTATCCTTCCAGCCTTAGAAAAATAGCGGATTACTGTTACTGTATCAGCGAGATATTCAGCGCTCACAGCTTCCTCTTAAGAATAGACGATGCCAATTCTTTTCTGATAGATTTCAGTTCCTTCTCTATA
>JACRHA010000048.1 GCA_016234185.1 Nitrospirota bacterium | reverse complement strand
TCGATCGGCTTTGAAAGCCTTGAGGACAGATTGGACGATAGATAGTAGGCTCCAAAAAGGGCGGCTATCATAGTTGCAGCGGCCCAATAAAACATAACGTAAAGGAAGTGCAGGGACTCTCTGTGTTCCTGGGTAATGATCAGCATCCATCCTGTTGAGGATATCTCGGCATATGCGATATCGAGAGACCTTCCGTTCCGGTCGTTGGCGTCAATGAGACCTTCCGTTCCCTCTAAAGGCGTCATTGACGAAATGGTGTCTTGCCACCTTTGCATCTTCAACACCCTGCTTTTATCGCCATCCGCAAGGAAGACGCCTTCTTTTGACAGGATCGAGGCGCGCCCTGTATCTCCAATCCGTATCCCGTCCACCTTGTTCCATACATGCAATATGTCTACCTCCGCCAGAAGTATCCTGAATACCTCTACCTGCCAGAACAAGGGCAAAGCCACCCTGATGTACGGGAGGTTCCCTTTTGTAAAAAGCATAGGGGAGCGATACTCCTTCCCTCTTTTTACAATATTCAGAATCTCTTCGGATAAGGGAGTATTTTTATCGGAGCTGCTCGACGCAATCAGCTTATTGGAGGTATCAAACAGGGCCAGGTTGTTGAACTGATTGAATTCAAGGCTTATCCTTTTAAGCATGAGCTGAAGCTTAAACCTGTCCTCATCGGGATAAGAGAGCACCTCTTTCACAGCCATAAGAGAATCTATCTTCCCGGTTAGATATTGATCAATCTCTCCCGCTGTCCTCGATGCGATCACCTGAAGGTCCCGATGCACCGTATTTCCTACGGCAAACCAGGCATAGGCCAGCCATACGGTGGTAAGGGCGATGATTGTCCAGATGGAGCCGCCCCCCATTATAAAGAAGAGCTTGCTTCTGAAGCCGCCGGATTTGAGGCTATTCATAGTCTTCATTCACGCTCCAGTCCTTGATTTTGTACATGCTGTACGCACTCCCGACAAAATCCTCCGCCCCTTTGAACCTCTTGCTTGCAGCGGTATAGATAACCGGATTATACAGAAAGACGGCAGGAACCTCCTCTTCAAATATCCTCTGCATCTTATTATATATCTCCTTCTTTTGCTCTATATTTGTCGCCTCTTTCAACCGTTCAAGGAGGGTGTCCATCTCCCTGTTGCTGAAGCGGGATAAGTTGGAGAGAGAAGAGGAACCCCACGTAAGCAGATTAACACTGTCATAAGAAGATTTACCATTAAGAATGGCATCGTAATTGCCGGGTTTAAAGTTCCTGTCGGTGGATTCGCCCATATCGGCTGGAATCGCCTCAACCCCTATCCCTATCTCAAAGAGGTCTTGACTGATGAGATCGGCCATTTTTTTAAACTCTTCCACATTGCTATTGTAATAAAGCCGGAACCTCAGTTTCTTGCCGTTCTTTTCCAGTATCCCGTCGCCGTCGGCATCCCTCCATCCTGCATCCTTGAGCAGCCTAAAAGCTTCCCTTGGTCTGTAATTTTGGCTGGCTGTGTCGTTCTCCTGTTGAAAAGTATAAGAAGGCAAAGGGCCAGATGCCTTTGTCCCACTGCCTTTCAATACTTTTTTAATCAGTTTATCCCTGTCAATGGCCATGGATACGGCCCGCCGTAAGGCCTTGTCCCTGAATAGAGGAGATTCGTTATTTAGAAATAAGGCTGAATAAGAATAGTTAGTAATTTCCTTGACATAAAATCTGCTGTCCGGCTTTAGAAAGCCTGCCATCTCGGGCGAGAGCCAGACCAGAAGGTCTGCCTCCCCCTTCAACAGCATATTGACCCTCTTCCGCTCATCCTCCTCATACAGATATCTTATCTTTTTTATCTTTGGCCTGCCTTCAAAGTAGTCTTCATTTGCCTCCAGCTCAACGCCGTTGTACAGCCAGTAGGCAAGACTGTAAGGGCCGGTGCCGCCAAGGCCCTTCAGTGAGATATATAGATTAGGCAATAATACAGTATCTATGTCAGCTAAAGGGTTGTCGCCTGTAACCCTGATCTTCAGTTTATCTACAATTGCTACTTTGAGCTGCCCGTATCTTTCCTTCAGATATTCATCTCTTTCTATTATCCTGCTGATAGATGCTGCGACATCACTCTCCGTCATCTCCATTCCGTCATGGAACCTTATCCCCTTCCTGATCTTGATCTCTATCGTCTTTCCCCCGGGCAGTGGCCGAACCTCTTCTATAAGAAGATTATGTGGGATGAGGTCGTTGTCAACATACGAAAGAGTGTTGAACACTAAATCTCCAATGACGGAGTTCTGTAATGCTGCCGGGTCATCTACTGATTCTTTATCTATTTTATCCGCATCGGCAATTATGAGGACGTCTTTCTGCCGGGGTTTGTTGCATGAAGGTAGTGCTAAGATAAGGAGTGCGATCAGGGCCTTTATAAACATGAAAGATTCTTAGCACAATAGTGGATTTTGTGCAACATGTTTAAGTCTAATAATAAGAATTAATCTCCTCCCCCTCCCCTTCATCCCCTCCCGCCCGGGGAGGGGCGTTGTTGGGGGGCCCATTCAGTA
>JACRHA010000049.1 GCA_016234185.1 Nitrospirota bacterium | reverse complement strand
TATGTCCAGGCCCTGACAAATGGAAAAGAGATCGGCATCAGGCTTAGATGGGCAGACGGCACAAGGAATGATAAGTTCATCCAGTCAGAGCAGTTCAAGGATGCAGCAGCAGTAGAATTTCCTGTAAAGAAACCTGAGACCCTGCCGGACGGCAAGCCCCATTTTGCCATGGGCAATGCCGATCAGACTGTTAACATCTGGCACTGGAAGGCAGAGTGGCAGAAGGATATGGCAGGGATGCTCGATATGGAGGACGAATACCCCAATATGGCCATGGGCTCAGCAGGCTATTACATGTATGAACCTGCGTCAAGGGCTACGGCCATTGACAAGAGGACCACATTCATAGATGCCGGATCAGGAAAGAATGAGGGGGTATACAATACAGGCTCATGGGCAGGGAATATCTTCTCAGATAAGACAAAGAGGATCTCTGCTGTTGAAGACCTAAATGCAGAGGGATTTGGCACACTCACCACCCAGGCCCATCAGGATGTAATGGGGTCAGGTAACTGGTCAAACAGCGAATGGTCAGTGGTCTTTGTAAGGCCAATCTCAACTGCCGATGCCAATGACGCCCAGTTAGACAAGCTTGGCGATTATGTGCCTGTTGCCTTTGCAGTATGGGATGGTTCAAATGGCGAGAGGGATGGGCTGAAATCAGTCACATCCTGGCACTATCTGAAGATGAAGTAGATACTATTATATATGTCTTGACAGACATCTTGCCCTGGGGTATATTTAAAAACCCTAGGGCTTTTATTTTCCAAATTTTATTATAAGGAGACTATTATGATGAAGAGAGGTAGATGGATTATCTTGTTTATCGTTATTCCACTTATAGCTATCGGGATTGCTCCGGTCTGGGCGTTTGCCAACCCTGACGCAATCGAAACCGGTCGGCTTTTAGCCATCCTCCTGGATGCCGGCCGGGTCACAGTTGGGGCAAATCTACCGCTCATCAATGATGCTGCCAAGGGGGATAAGGGCTTCACTCCTGAGGTCTTTGAAAAGCAGTTGACCGAAAAGTTCAAGGATCGAACAGGGGTTGATCTTGGCAAACTCAAAGATTCCAAGGTGCCGGAAATGGCCAAGAAACTGCTGCCTCAGCTTGTTGAGGCGAGCAAGAGTACCGTTGCAGATAATCAGACGGTCATTAATAAACAGGGTGTGGGATTTAAAGGTTTTATCCCCGCCACCTTCGGTACCCAGGCAGCCGCCAAATTCAGCGATAAATTTGGTGTTTACCTGAAGCAGACCACCCACGCTGGGCTTTTGCGGAATCCCAAGAATAAGGCGGATGACTTTGAGGCGGCCATAATGAAAAAATTTGCCGATCCTGCTTATCCCCACCAGGGTGATAAAGTTATCAGCGAGGAAGTGGATGGCGGAAAGACCCTCCGGGTGATACTGCCGCTCTTTTATGGCAAGGGATGCCTCGCATGCCATGGGGACCCAAAAGGTGAGAAGGATATCTCAGGCTACCCAAAGGAGGGGGCTAAAGAGGGTGACTTAGGCGGGGCCATTAGTGTTAAGCTGGCCGTGAAATAGGGCACGTTAGCCCTGGGGTATAATGGGCCCCAGGGCTTTTATTTTCATTATTGCTTATACCAATTTGCATTCAACAGGATACCAAGGCGGCGAGGAGGAGGCGACGCAGGCGTACGGTTTGTACGCCCGGGAGCCGACGACGAAGCCAACGCAGGTAGCCGAATGAAGGCAAATTGGTATTACCAATGAAGGACCATGCTATTGATATTCAGGAGGCCCTCGGCCTTGCCATCAAGTATCACCAGTCAGGGAGATTGGAAGAAGCTGAGTCCATATATCAGCAGATCTTAAAGATATCCCCAAATAATATTGATGCCCTCCACCTCCTCGGCATATTGGCCTATGGTCTGAAAGAGTTTGAATCAGCCGCTGAACTGATTAATAAGGCTGTGCAGTTAAATCCAGGTTATGCTGAGGCCCACTACAACCTTGGCAAGGTCTACCAGGAGCAAGGCAGACTGGACGACGCCATTGCCTCGTATCAACGTGCAATTACCATCAATCCAGGTTATGCAGAGGCGCAAAACAATCTGGGTAATGCATTCTTAGGGCAAGGCAGACTGGACGACGCCATTGACTCATATCAACGCGCTATTGCCGCTAATCCGGATGATTCCTATTCGTATTGCAACCTCGGTAATGCACTCCGGGAGCAAGGCAGACTGGATGATGCCATTGCCTCGTATAGGCATGCAATTACCTTAAATCCAGGCTATAGCAAGGCCCGAAACAGCCTGGGATATATTCTCCAGGAACAGGGCAAACTTGAGGAGGCTACTGTTGCGTACAGATACGCCCTCGAGAAAGACCCTGACAATTCTATAGCAGCGCATATGCTGGCAGCTCTTGAAGGTCAAACAACAGAGACAGCGCCACAGAGATATGTCAGGACCCTCTTTGATTATTGCGCAAAGAGATTCGAAGATCAGCTTGTCAGGAAATTAGAATACAGATCTCCGACCCTGCTCCGTCAGGCGCTGGATAGTCTTCTAAAGGAGGGGCAGCGCTTTCAGAACGCCATTGACCTGGGGTGCGGCACAGGATTATCAGGGGTGGCGTTTAGACCGATTGTCAATCGCCTTTCTGGTATTGATATATCCCCGAATATGATCGAAGAGGCAGGAAGGAAAGAGATTTATGACAGCCTGCAGGTTGGAGATATTCACGATTTTTTAAGAGAAACCGATGAGAGATACGACCTTTTTATTGCAACAGATGTCCTGGTTTACATAGGGAACTTAAGGCCGATCTTCAGTTCAGTCCAGGATAGTTCGCTAAGCGGGGCCTATTTTGTCTTTTTGACAGAGAGCATGGATTCGACAAGCTCACCACAGGGGAAAGATTACCTCCTGCGGCAGACCGGACGCTATGGCCATTCCCTGTCATACATCAAATCCCTTGCCAGGGAATACAATTTTGAGATCACAATTTGTCAGCAGGCTGTTATCAGGAGACATAATGAAGAGGGGATTATGGGGGATCACCTGGTCTTAAGGTATCTAATGTAGGGGCGAGGCGCTGCCTCGCCCATGATAACAGTAACAACAAAAGGGCGACCCGGCGGGTCGCCCCTACCACATGCCCATGAAAATGAAACCATTATGTAGGGGCAGACCTATGTGTCTGCCCTGGAATGCATCGGAAAGGGCGAACACACAGGTTCGCCCCTACACACAACATGAAATACGATCCTGACATACATCAAATCGTTTTCCATTAATTGATTTGGATGGATATGTGATAATGCCAAATTATCTGCACGGCATCATTGTTATAGGTCACACCCGTAGGGGCGAATCTTGTATTCGCCCTGAAAATAATATGAAATCACAATCAATAGATCATAAGGAGGGCGATCACAAGGATCGCCCCTACGGGTGGCGATATACAAGGCTATAGAGAGATTCCTCTCATAGATGGGAATTATGAGGAAGGGCAAGGGTTAAATATCTCCCCTTTTCACCGAAGAGGAGGCGCCTTTTTTCTAAATCCTGGATTATACTTTCTATCTGAGTTATTTCTCCTTCTTGTCCCCCTTTTTCTTTTATATGTAATCTTATCTCTTCAAGGGATCTGGGGCTCTCGTTACAGAATAGGATGATCCAGGCAGCAGGGCCAATAAAATGTGTCTTTACAGGCTTCCCTTTTTCTCTGCCGTCATACACAGTTACAAATTCGATAGATTTCATAAAGAAGAGAAAGGGGATATCATCTGATTGAACCCTCCTCTTCCATTCAGCCACGGTTTCGTGTAATTTTTCCTTCAGTGCAGGGTCTATCCGGTTAATTGTTTCGAATTCAAAATCATAAGCAATCTTCATTAAGTCGATCTCTTCTGGATCGTAGATGTAAGAAAATGCCTCTCCCGGACGCATATTCTTGATCCCATAATCCTGAGGTCTATTAAAATAGGGGCTGAACCGTTCCAACCAGAAATCCCCCACCGCGGTAGGCGGCAGGAGATGGAAGATAGACTTTATAATATCGACCTGCCTGCGATAGTCCTCATCTGTTTCCCCGGGAAAACCAGTCAAGATATTCCAGGAGATCTCCATGCCATAATAAAAGGCCCACTTAAGACAGAGGATATTCTGGATCGGGGAGACCCCTTTATTCATCTCTTTTAATTGATTTGAACTTAAGCTCTCGATTCCAGGTTGAATCACCTTTACCCCGCCATATGCAAGGGTCTTAATCTGACCCTTTGTCAGATTGCTTTTGACCTCAACAAAGAATTCCAGGTCGTAACCTTCCTCTCTCAATTTGCCAAAGACCCCGTCGATATATTTCATATCAAGGATGTTGTCCACAATCCTAAACCGGTATGCATTATAGCGCCTTGACAGAAAGGCGATTTCTTCAAGGATCTTATCCCTGGTCTTAGCACGGAACTTCATACTTGAGGCATTCAGCCCGCAAAATGTACAATGGTGTTTTTCTCCCCACCAGCAGCCCCTGGATGTTTCATAAAGGATTATAGGGTTCTCCAGCAAAGGAGAGGTTGGGTCTATTGCCCTTAGCTGGTCAAAGTAATCATCGTAATCAGGCGGCCCATATTTTTCAAACTCTGCAAATATCTGATGGTTTTCTTCATACACCACCACGTTTTTATTGCGATACGCCACCCCTTCTGGAATAGGGCCGTTGCCTTCGATAGCTTCCATTAGACCTGGAAGAAGATACTCGGCCTCTCCGATGACTGCGTAATCGATCCATTTGAAGACCCGGAAATATTCCAACCCCATCTCCGATTCGAAATTGGACCCGCCAAAGACAATCTTAATAGAGGGGTATCTATCCTTGATCAATTTGGCAAGTGTAAAGCTGGCCATATTCTGGTTGAAGGTCGATGTAAATCCCACTACATCATACTTCCCCCAATCGAAGGCATCTGCTGCCCATTTAAGAAATCCGGGGACCATCTTTGTCTTTAGATCCAATAGAAATCCATCATCATGGCCAATGGATCGGCATACCTCCTGAATATAGGGATAAAATCGGTTCAAATACTCCTTGTTCCTTGATGAGTCACCAAATAACAGGTGAGAAAAAAGCCAATCACCGATTAGGAATCTTTTTTCGCAGAGTTGACTGTAAACCGCTGGACCTAATTTATCTGAAAAATAGAGGTTCAGGTAAAAAGATCTTACCTCCCGGCCATGGGTTTTTAATATGGTAGAGAGGGTGCCTAGCTGAATCGAAGGGTAGATATTGAAGCCAAAAGGCATATTTACCAGTGCAACTTTAGGGTGCATTATCTCTC
>JACRHA010000054.1 GCA_016234185.1 Nitrospirota bacterium | reverse complement strand
TATGATGATGGACGATATAAAGAGGGTATCTCAGATATCTCAAAAGAAGATTGCCTATATGGAGAACTCCATGTCGGGTTACCTTATTTTATCACTCCTTGCCGGTATCTATGTCGGTTTCGGGATCATACTTATATTTGCTGTTGGTTCGCCCTTTGCGGCGTCATCGTCTGCTGCCACAAAGCTTGTCATGGGTCTATCCTTCGGCATCGCCTTGAGCCTTGTTATATTTGCAGGGTCAGAGCTTTTTACCGGGAACAATATGTTCTGCCTTATAGGCGGGCTGACAGGAGAGATTGGTTGGGATAAGATTTTTAAGCTCTCCCTTATATGCTATATCGGGAACCTTGCCGGCTCTCTCCTGCTTGCGTGGCTGGTTGTTGCCTCGGGGACGCTCTCTTCCCCGCCGCAATCTGATTTTATAATCAAGGTTACATCTTTAAAGATGAACCTTCCTTTCTATGAACTATTTTTGAGGGGAATACTCTGCAATTGGCTGGTCTGTCTTGCTGTATGGACAGCGGGAAGGACCCAAAGCGATTCGGCAAAACTTATACTGATTTTCTGGTGCCTCTTTGCATTTATTGGAAGCGGGTTTGAGCATTCTGTGGCCAACATGACCCTATTGGGGATAGGGCTCTTCCTCCCCCATGGCGACAGCATATCCTGGTTTGGCTTTGCAAGAAACCTGATCCCTGTTACCCTGGGAAACATCATCGGCGGCGGGGTTTTTGTCGGCGGGCTCTACTGGATTGTATCCCCTCACAGGGTTATTTATGTGGAAGAGATCGGGGCGAAAGAGGTTTCAGATGTGGACAGGCTTAGAGAGGAAGAGGCTTAAAGGGAGGTTTTATGGGTAAGAGGTTGGTTGTAATCGGGAACGGTATTGCAGGGATAGCCACGGTTGATGAGGTTCTGAGGCTTGATCCGGATATGCAGATCTCTATTTTCGGTAAGGAGCGACACTTTGGTTATAACAGGGTCTTGCTCTCAGAGGTGCTTGCCGGGAAGATGGGGATAGATTCGATCTATCTTAAAAACAGAGACTGGTATGAAAAGAATAACATAGACCTCCACCTTGGTATGAAGGTTGTCGGTATAGATACCCAAAACAAGAAGATAACCGCCGAGGATGGGTCTGCTATAAGTTACGATTCGCTCCTTGTGGCAACAGGGAGTTCCTCTTATATCCCTCCGATAAAAGGGGTTGAGAAAGAGGGGGTCTTCCCATTCAGGAATATAGAGGATACGGAAGGGATCCTAAATGGCGCAAGGGACAGCATATATGAAGGGAAGATAGTTGCAAGTGTTGTATACGACCCGGAAGGTATAATGGAAAAGGTGAGGATGAGCAAGAAGGCCATCGTGATCGGTGGCGGCCTGCTTGGGCTTGAGGCGGCAAGGGCCTTAAGCCTGCATGGGGTTGAGGTAACCATAGCCCATATAATGGACCGGCTGATGGAGCAGTATCTCGATGAGACGGCATCCCATATGCTTAAAAAAGAGCTGGAGCGGATGGGCATAAGGGTGCTTTTAAATCATGAGGCTGCCCAGATCCTTGGTTATCCCAGGGTAAGGGGTGTCAGCTTCAGCGATGGAGGGATATATGACGCAGACCTTGTAGTGATCGCAGCCGGCATCAGGCCTAATATTGAATTTGCCAGGAGGTCCGGCATAAAGGTGAATAAGGGGATTCTGGTTAACGACCATATGGAGACATCGGTTAAGGATATTTATTCTGTCGGTGAGTGTGCCGAGCATCGGGATAGGACCTACGGCCTTGTGGCGCCCATAATGGAGCAGGCAAAGGTGGCAGCAGGGGCGATCTGCGGCAGTGGCGGGGCGAGTTACGAGGGCTCCATACCTGCAAGCATATTAAAGGTCATGGGAATAAGCCTGATGTCTATCGGGGATTTTTCAGACCAATCCGCAGACATCGAAGAGATAGTATATAAGGATGAATCGGCATCGGTCTACAAGAAGGTCCTGGTGCGGAAAGACAGGGTAACGGGGGCCATTCTCCTTGGAGACGTTAATGATGGGCCGAGGATATTAAGGCTTGTCAAGGAGGGGATCGATGTCTCCTCCATGCGGACAAGGATACTCTTTGGGGATCAGGCATCCGGAACAGCTACCATGAGTGAGGCCGATCTGGTATGCCGGTGTCTGGGTATCACAAAAGGAATGATCGTTAAGGCGATAGAGGAGCATGGGATTACAAGCCTGAATGGCGTTGCCAAGCATACAAAGGCCTGCACATCATGCAGGGGCTGTTCGTCCCTTATAGAACAGATACTTCAGGAGGCGCTTGGCGGAGATTATTCAGTCGAGCCGAAGGACCCGCCCCTCTGCTCATGTATTAATCTATCCCAGGTGGAGCTAAGGGATAAGATTATTGAGAAGGGGTTGAAATCAGTGAAGGATGTCCTTATAAATTTCGCAACTGCCCCTGGATGCGAAAAATGTAAGCCGGCCATATCGTATCTTCTAAACGAGGTCTGGATAGATGGGTATGAGGAGGATAGGTCTGCCAGGTTCATAAATGACCGTGTCCATGCGAATATACAGAAGGATGGGGGTTTTTCTGTAATCCCCAGGATCCCCGGAGGCGTGGTGACATCGGAAGAGCTGAGAAAGATTGCAGATGTGGCGGACAGGTATGCAGTCCCGATGGTGAAGATAACTGGTGGGCAGAGGATCAGCCTCTTTGGTGTAAAAAAGGAACAGCTTCCTGCCATCTGGTCTGACCTTGGGATGAGATCAGGTCACGCTTATACAAAGGCCGTGAGGACTTGTAAGACATGCGTAGGTACACAATTTTGCAGATTCGGGCTTGCGGACTCGATCAGCCTTGGGGTGGCGATGGAATCAAGGTTTCAGGGCCTGGCGACACCTGCGAAGATCAAGATAGGCGTCTCAGGCTGTCCGCGCAACTGTGCCGAGGCAACGATAAAGGATATTGGTGTTGTAGGGATACAGGACGGCTGGGAGGTATATGTTGGAGGCAACGGAGGAAACAGGGTGAGGTCTGCCGACCTTCTTGTATCGGTCAAATCCGGCGATGATGCGATAAGGGTCTCCGGCCTCTTCCTCCAATATTACCGGGAGGATGGGCGATTTGGTGAGAGGACATCCTCCTTTGTGGAGAGGGTCGGCATGGAGAAAATAAAAGAGACCCTATTTAAAGACAGCTTAAAGAATGTAAGGTTAGGGGAGAGGCTTGATCTCTCACTTGCTGTACTCAAAGACCCATGGGAGGAGGGGAGTAAGCCTGTAGCGGTGAGACAGTTTGAGGAGCTAGGCGTATATGAAGGATAAGATGATAAAAGCCGGGAAGATATCAGATATACCCGAAGGGGAGGGGAGGGTCTTTCGTTCAGGTCGGAATGAGATTGCAGTCTTTCGGCTTGCAGCCGAAATTCAGGGGTCTAGTGGTCAAGGGTCCCAGGGTTCCAGGATCCCCTCGAACCCTAGAATCCTAGAACCCTCCTCTATTGTAGTCGCCATAGATAACAGGTGTCCCCATCATGCCGGCCCCCTTGCCGATGGTATTGTATCCGGGGATCTGGTGATATGCCCCCTCCATGGACATAAGTTTAATCTAAAGACAGGCGAGTCTACCGGCGATGAGGGTAAGATCAAGACCTATCCGGTTTTTGTAGATGGGGAGGAGGTATTTATGGAAAATGACTTGATATCGTAAGAGCGGTTCTGGTTATTGAACAAGAGATAGTAACCCTTCAGTGAAGGGTGGAAAGTCCTATATCCTCTTGGTAGGGATATTTTGGCGGTCTCCTTGGGAGGTTGGTTGTTCAGTTAGAGACTTAT
>JACRHA010000051.1 GCA_016234185.1 Nitrospirota bacterium | reverse complement strand
TCTAATGCCACTATCTCCCCCCTATTTTCCATGATCTGGGCCAGATGGGTAGTCTTTCCGCCCGGGGCCGCACAGGCATCCAGAATGACCTCGCCAGGTATAGGCCCGGCTGCTACAGACACTATCTGTGATGCCTCGTCCTGTATATAAAACCAGCCGTTCTTGAATGCCGATGTCTCCTTGGCCTTTGCCGCCGGATAAAGGATGAGGCCGTCCGGTGATATGGTGCATGGCTCAGATGTTACACCCTCTTCCTTTAAAGACTGGAGGAGGTCATCCCTTTTTATAAAGATTCTGTTTGTCCTGATTGTAAATGGCGGGATATCATTGTTCCACTGGCAGAGCCCGATAGTCCTCTCTACCCCGTACCGCTTGACCCACCTCTGCACCATCCACTCAGGGTATGAATAGATCGCTGATATATGATGGATCGGATGGGTATTGATCTCTGGGTATACGATCTTATCCCTCCCCCGCTCAAGGCTCCTTAATATGGCATTTACAAACCCGTGTTTTCCGCCATACCTCTTCGCAAGCTCAACAGATTCGTTTACAGCCGCTGACGGAGGGGTCTTGTCCATGTAGAGTATTTGATAGGCGCCGAGCCTTATGATATTCCCTGTCCAGAGCCCAAGCCCATCGAGTCCCCTCTTTGAGAAGAAATCGAGGACAAAATCAAGGTGACCCTTTTGCCTTAACACGCCATAGACCAGCTCATGTATAAAGGATCTGTCAAGATCAGACAGGTCCCCCCAATTCAGATACTGATCAAGGAGAGGGCCTGGAAAGACCTTCTCCCTCTCTACCCTGTAAAGGATCTCCAGGGCAATACCCCTTGCACCCTTTTCTATGGCAATACCCTCAAATTATGTGTAGGGGCGATCCTCTGTTGTCGCCCTGGCAGGCACGGGGACCTGCCCCTACGATCTATCTCTTATAGGCCATCGCCTCAAGTCTTGCTATCCTCTCCTCTATGGGAGGGTGGGTGGAAAAGAGCTTTAAGAACCCGCCGCCTGTCAGCGGGCTTACAATAAACATATGCGCTGTAGACGGATTAGCCTCCATAGGGATCATCTGGCTCCCCTGGTGGAGCTTCCTTAAGGCATTGGCAAGCGCAAGCGGCGAGCCGGCTAATCTTGCACCGCCTTCGTCAGCAAGATACTCCCTGGACCTTGATATGGCCAGTTGTATAAGCATCGCTGCCAGCGGCGCTATCACAATCATCAGTATCGCGCCAAGGGGGCTCCCATCCCTGTCATCCCTATCCCTGCCAAACATCATACCCCATTGCGCCATATATGCCAGGTGACTTATGGCCCCGCCAATCGTCGCTGCAATTGTGCTCACCAGGATATCCCGGTGCTTTACATGAGACAGCTCATGGGCTATCACACCCTTTAATTCCTCTTCGTTTAAGAGATTCAATATGCCGGTTGTTACAGCCACTGCCGCATGGGATGGGTTTCTTCCGGTGGCAAAGGCATTTGGCGCCGGATTATCCATAATATAAACCTTTGGCATCGGAATCTGGGCCATGGTGGCAAGCTGTCTCACAGTTCTATGGAGCGCCGGTGCATCCTCCTCAGATACCTGCCTTGCCCCGTACATGGCCAGTACGATCTTATCCGAAAACCAGTAGGCGACAAAGTTCATGATAAACGCCATTAAGAGGGCAAAAATAGCGCCGGAACGCCCCCCAATTGCCGCACCGGCAAACACCAGTAACCCTGACATAAGTGCAAGCAATAGTGTAGTCTTAAGCCTGTTCATTGTATTTAAATCCTCCTTTTTATTTTAACTGTCCTTAAAAAACCTTATGGCCTTTTCAAGGTCATTAAAGTCTATTGTCGTATTCTTACAGGGACCCTCAGGACGCCTGTTAGGTATCCCAATAACGGGGATCTTCGGGGCTATATCCCTTATGCCGCTGATAAGATCCCTCTCACATGCTACCCCTATTATAGCATCAGGTCTTTTTTCTGCAATAATGCTCCTTGCCTGGGTCCCCCCTGCCGCCGTAAAGTAGTCGAGCCTGTAAGAATTGGATATCTCAAGGAACCTCTCCCTGTCTTTCTTTTTAAGACACCTTGGAAGTATTACTAGGAGCTTGCACTCTCCTGTCTTTGCCGTTGCTCGGATAAGGGAGTTACTCACCTTTACAAAGGAGCTGCCCATACGGTCCTTCGAGAAACCCATCCTCTCACCAATCCGAAATGCCAGGGGCATTATGTAATTTAGCGCTATAGTTATATTCTGCCTCCCGCACAGGAGGAAGAAGTTCTTCTCAGTAGCAGAGGAGATAATCATCATTACCGCCCATAGACCTGATAAGGCAATAAAGCCGAAAATCAACCATGAAATCAGCCAGTAAAAGTAAGGCCCGAGCTCCCTGAGCCTCGGCACAATCAGATACCAATGAAGCAGGGCAAGACCTGCTACCAGGAGGAGGACGGCAACTGACGAGAAGAGAAAGAGGGCCTTACCCTCCTCCACTATCTCCGCCCCCTCACCGTCCCAGCCTGTCCACTCCTCCCCAAGACTCCTATGATCCTCTTTTGCCACCTTAGCAATTCCCCAAAATTGTACCT
>JACRHA010000050.1 GCA_016234185.1 Nitrospirota bacterium | reverse complement strand
TTGCAATGCCGCCTATCCGCTTAGACCGGCTCTTTACCCTTGCAATCTCTTTATCTAATGAAAAGTCCTCACTCTGTATCCTAACCAGATCTCCAGCCTCAGATCCGCCTGAGAAGGGAGGCATGATTGCAATCTCATCCCCGTCCTTTATAATTGTATTCTCATCCATAAGCTCCTGGTTTACTGATACCAGGACCCTTTTCTTATCTATCATATCCACTACCTGGGGAAATTTAATCTTTAAATCGGAGACAAAGTCTTTAAACTTGGATTCACCCTTTATCTCAAGCTCAATCTGATCCTTTCCGACTATATTTCTTAAAGTGGCAAACAACCTTATTGTTACCATGCTCAGTTCCTCAAGTCCCCCTCTCATATGTCCCGGACTTGCCTCCGGATTTCAAAAGCAGAGATATATCGCCAAAGGATATCCCTTTATCAACTGCCTTGCACATATCGTAGATAGTAAGGGCCGCTATGGTAACGGCAGAGAGCGCCTCCATCTCAACGCCTGTCTGACCGGATGAGCTGACTGTGGCCTTTATGGTTATTGAGCAGAGATTATTATCCGGGATATCATCTATATCAAATCCGATATCCACCCCTGTCAGGAGGATAGGATGGCACATCGGTATTATATCCGGGGTCTTCTTTGCGCCCATTATCCCGGCCACCTGCGCTACAGCAAGGACATCGCCCTTTTTTATCTTCCCCTCTCTTATCTTGTCCAGCGTAGATGGCTGCATATAGACCTTTCCTGTTGCCACTGCCGTCCTGATGGTTACACCCTTTCCGGTAACATCAACCATCCGGGCCCTTCCCTCTTCATTAAAATGTGTAAGCTCTTTGGCCAAACCATATCTCCTTATAAATAGCAGATTTTAAGTATAAATTAAATGTCTCAGGTAAATCAAGATTCGCTTCCGGTGAAGTGATTCGTTGAGCCTGGACAGCCTGGCGTCTTGTTATGCGTGTCTCAATTGCTTTAATAAGTTATTGTACTCCGAATGTGTACCGATCCAGAACCAGATAATATCTTCTTCTTGAATGATTCCAACAGCTCTATAGTCTTTTGTAATTCTAACTGAAAAGATGGGGCGCGTAGAATGGACCTGCTTGAAATGCAGACTTGGATAGTACGGGTCTTCCTGAAATTGCTTGTACGCCTCTTTTGCCCCCTTCTTAATTGCTATCGGTAGTTCTGCATAGCATTTCCAGAAACGTTCCGTTGTTCTTGAGTTCATAGGCGGTCAATATCCAACGGCTTCGTTTTGCCTTCCCTATAAACATCAAGGACTTCATCAGCAAGTCGGTCAAGGACATCTTCCGATTCGGCAAATATTTGCTCCCATTTCTTCTCGGCATCCAGTTCTTCAAGCACCCACTTTGCCAGTGCATTTTGCTCAACGAAGGGGAGTTTAGATGCCTCCTTGAAGGCTTTTTCAAGCAACCGCGTCATAATTCACCTCTTTTTTTTGTAAAAATTATCATATATTGCCTACTGTAGTAAAGTCCATGAATTATTTCTCCTGTTAAGGTATATGATATACGGCGCCTGGGTATTCGATGCGTAATGTCCTTGCCCCGATCCTCTACAGAATTCGACCAAGACGCGTAGAAGATGTCTTTCGAAAGAATCTTGTGGTCAATCAAGTGAGCACATTTAGAGTCCCTGTTCCAATTAACGAGAACCGTCCCCTTCGTCCCCTGCAAGCGTCTTCTCCCATATCTCAAGAGACCTCTTAAATAATGGCTCTGCCTCTGAATATCTGCCTGTTGACTTATAAAGCGCTGCCAGATTGTTAAGACTTGTTGCTACATCAGGATGCTCCTTACCCATTGCCTTCTCGACTATCTCAAGCACCTTTTTTTCATAATTGATTGCCTCTGAATATCTGCCCTGCCCGTATAGCTCAATTACCTTTTGGTTAAGTCTTTGGGCTTCCATTGTTGCACAAGAAGATATCAGAGACAAAAAAAGCGCCAATACAACAAAACTCCCCCACTTATGCCCTCTCATCATAAATACCTCCCCTGCCCTTGAGTAGGTTGGGTTGCGTTTTTCAACCCAACGATTTATTGCAATGGTTTGTTGGGTTTCGCAAAGCTCAACCCAACCTACACTTTATCCATTCCAATTTGATCTTTTTTAAGTTGGGTTGAGGAACGAAACCCAACAATTCATTCATATCCTACATCCTCATCAAATTGAATCTCACAACCCGCTCCCCAATCTCTCTTGTAAATGCCCTGTTTTACATAACGATGAAAACTTGAATATGCCCAGTCGTGGGGCGATGTTACCAGACTATGTTTAACAGGATTGTAATGGATGTAATTACAATGCGCCTCAAAATCTTTCTCGTCCCTAATCTGATGCTCCCAAAACCGCCTCTGCCAAACCGCTTGTTCTCTCTTGCTTAATTTTGAGGCAGATCTAAAGCCTTTATATTCATCCTGAATAAGCATGAAAGACTAACTTCAATCCTAAACACTTTATTCAGCATGCTCAAAACCTCCACTTTGTTTGTCTTAAGCCCTTCCCACCTTATGCAATGCTTCTGATTTGGAAAGCCCTGCAAGGGTGAGATTGCTGCTACCCAGATAGCCGACAGTTGGATTAATAGGATCTGGCCGGAAAAGCAGGTAAAGTTTTGCGTGCAGGGGGTGGCGCAGGAAAAGCTTGACGATGACTTTCTTGGCCCTGATTTGCGCAGCCAGCCTGCGAAGTCCAGCCTCGTCCTCATTGGTGGGGATACCAATGGTCAACTGGTCACGGAACTCTTCCGCCAATTTCTTCTTAAGCCGCAGTGCGGTCTGGTTGTCTATACCACCATAGCGCTTAACAAGACTCATCGCCTCACGCAATTCATCCTGTGGTAATCGTTGCATACCAACCAGCAACCGGCAACAATGCCCTTCCCCGCCAGACCACTTCTCTATGTGGGAATCGATCTCCTTCCAGCCACGCAAGTTGAAGTATCCGACGCAGAAGTCAGCACGATTTGAAACATTAATGGTCTCGCGCAATGCCGGAAGGAGTTGCTTCTCTATGTTATCGAAGATCCGAGGCATTAAGAAATCCCTCTTTTTGTTTATCCTATCAAAACCTCACTATCATCTCTCTTTTTTCTGAAGAAATCCAATCTTCTTATGTTTTGGCTCTGGAGGAGCCATTAATTGACGGATAGCATCAAAGACGACCTTAAATTGTGTATCGTACTTTTTCTCAAGGTCATCCAGCCTCCGGGCCAGGTCTTTATGCTGCAACATAATTCCGCGAAGCTTTGCAAATGTCCGCATAATCTGGATGTTGACCTGAATGGCCTTGGGACTATTCAAAATGCTTGAGAGCATGGCAACGCCATGCTCTGTAAAGGTCATTACGCTCTTTGAATATTTCAACGTCTCGGTTCCACGATGCCCAGAGGATGTCACAATTTGTGATATCCTCGTTATCTCTTCACGAGTCAATGAAAACATAAAATCGATAGGAAACCGGGCACTGTTTCTGCGAACTGCCTGATTCAAAACCCTTGTTTCCACACCGTATAATTGAGCTAAGTCACGGTCCAGCATAACCTTCTGTCCACGAATTAAAAATATCTTCCCTTCAATTACTTCTATTGGAACAAGAGCCTCCATATCTGCCTCCGGTTTGAAATCGCAAGTTTATTTCAATAATCCTCTGTCCTTAAAGCTGAAGTAATTATTTTTAGCAATAATTACGTGGTCAACAACTTCTATCCCTAAAATTTTACCAGCTTCTATTAACCTTTTTGTAATTGTTAAATCATCTTCTGAAGGCTCTGGGTCACCTGAAGGGTGATTATGAACTAAAACTACTGAATAAGCATTATGCATGATTGCATCCTTAAATACTTCCCGAGGATGTACTATGCTGGCATTAAGAGAACCGATAGAGACAGTAGAGATACCAAGAATTTTATTACGAGAATTAAGAAGAATAAGTTTGAAATACTCTTTGGCTTTATATGCCGGCAGTCGTCACGAAAGTAAGTGATAATCCTGGGTCAATTTTTATCTACATTTTTTATCGGCTTCATGGTATATTATCAAGTTGAAATAACCTTTGACAGGGATAAATATATGGCTGATTCAGAATCCGGCAGGGATGTAAACGTAACATTCCTTCCAGACAATATAAGCTTCAAGACACCGCGAGGTACCAACCTTCTCAAGGCAGCCTCAATGGCAGGGGTTGAAATCTATTCCAACTGCGGCGGGCAGGGGAGCTGCGGCAAATGCAGGGTAATTATAAAGAGCGGTAAATTTGAGATGGCCCCTTCCACCCATTTAGGAAGAGAAGAACTGGATAAAGGGGCGGTCATCTCCTGTCTTACCAGTGTTGAGGGTGATCTTCTGGTAGATGTTCCCGTCGAATCCAGGATGCGGGAAGGAAAGAAGATCGCCGTTACATCTTCATTGGGATATCTTGAGGATCTCCTGAAAAAGGAGGGGTTTTCACCAGATCCTATTACGAAGAGCATAAACATAAATGTCCCTCCACCCTCCCTCGATGATAATATCTCCGATCTCGACAGGATAAAAAGGGAGCTAGACCGTATCGGGATAGATGGAGAGGGGATGATCTTTCCCTTCAGCCTTGTGAAGGGTCTTGGATCTGCCTTAAGACAGGACTGGTCACTAACAATGACCCTTTTGGATTACAAGGGTAGGGTAGGGGCGATAGATATCAGGCCGGGACATCGCTCAAAGAGGCGGTTTGGTGTCGCAGTAGATATCGGGACTACCAGTATTGTAGTATACCTGGTAGACATGGTGAGCGGGAAGGTCATCGGGACATCGTCCAGCTACAACGCCCAGGTCAAGTGCGGGGATGATGTTATTAGCAGGATTGTATATACAGAGAGAGAGGGAGGGCTTGAACACATAAACAGCCTGGTAATTGACAATATTAACGGGTTAATAGGTCAGGTAACCAGAGACCACCAGGTTGAACCGTCTGATATCGAACTCATGATTACCTCTGGAAATACTACCATGACGCACCTCTTCTTTGCCGTGGATCCAAAATATATAAGAGAAGAGCCTTATATACCAACTGCAAATCTATTCCCGCATGTCAGGGCAGGGGATCTTGGGATAAAGATAAATGAGGATGCAGTTGTCTATGCCGTCCCTGGCGTGGCAAGCTATGTAGGCGGGGATATTACATCAGGCATACTTGCTTCAGGTCTTTATAAGTCCAGTGAACTTTCGCTTTTCATAGATATAGGGACAAACGGGGAGATAGTCCTTGGCAATGAGGATTGGCTTATGACTACCGCATGCTCTGCCGGTCCCTGTTTTGAGGGAGGTGGCGTAAGGAACGGGATGAGGGCAACCGAAGGCGCCATAGAGGAGGTGATTATTGACCCCGACAACTATGATGTAAAGCTGGGGGTGATCGGGAATACAAGGCCAATAGGTATATGTGGATCAGGGATGATAGATGCGGTTGCCGAGATGTTCCTTACGGGTGTAATAGACCAGAGGGGGAAGATTCAGCGCGACATAAATAGCAACAGGATACTTGAAAAAGAAGATGGATTAGAGTTTGTCCTTGCATGGGGAAATGAATCAGGAACAGGCAAAGAGATAGCCCTGACTGAGCCTGATCTTGATAATATCATCAGGGCAAAGGGTGCTATCTATGCAGGTTTTTCAATACTACTGAAAGAGGCCGGGATCGATTTTTCCGCAATTGAAAAGATCATGATTGCAGGGGGGTTCGGTAAGTATATCAATGTCAAAAGGGCAATAATGATAGGTCTCCTTCCAGACCTTCCGCCTGAAAAGTTCGTCTTCCTGGGCAACACGTCCATAGCAGGCGCATATTTAGCCCTTACCTCAAGGGAGATGCTAAGCAGGGCAGAGGAGATAGCAAAGAAGATGACTTATATCGAGCTCTCTGTCTCAAGATCCTTCATGGATGAGTATGTCTCCGCTCTCTTCCTTCCACATACCAATATTGCTGCCTTTCCGTCTGTACAAGGGTTGTTAAAGGGAAATACCACATAAGTTATAAGTCATGTTATAGTCACCTCACATCTGTCTCTTAAGATATTCTATGGCATCCTCTCTGCTTTTCAGTATACCGAGGATCTGTTTTTCCCTTAAATCGGCAAGTATTTCCTTGAAGATAGGTCCAGGTTTGAGGCCAAAAAGATTTATCAGGTCATGGCCGGTTATGAAGGGCCTCTCTTTATCCTTTTCTGCTATACTCAGATAGATTGAAAGCATCCTGGCTATGATCTCCTTTACCTTGTCGATAGCAGGGATACCTTCTGTTAAATACCCTTTCGATTCTGCATCTGCAAGGGCCATGATGAGGATGCTCAACCCATCTTCCCTCGTGTCCCGGAAGAACCTGTATGCGGCCCTATGGGTCAACATTTGTTCACGGGAAAGGAGAAGGGGGCGCAGGTGATTTTCCGTAAGTCTTTCTATGTACCTCCCGGCTTCAGTGCCGAACCTTAACCTCTGAGTAATTTCCAGGTTCATTTTGGCCCCAAGGGACTGATGCCCTATAAAATGAACAGCCCCGTCTTCCCCTGTAGAAAAGGTGTCAGGTTTCCCTATGTCATGGAGGAGAGAGGAAAGCTTAATGGCAATTTGTCTTGGCACGCCGTATTCAAGTTCCCTGCTCAGATGACCTGAAATCTCGTCTTTGGCTATGTCAAAAGGCCAGACCAGGTTATCTAATATCTTTTCTGTAAATCTCAATGTCTTTATAGAGTGGTCCCAGAGCTTAAGATCTTCTCCGGACACAATGATCTGATCTTTCAGGCGCATTATCTCCGGTATGACCTGGGCAAGCAGACCGAGGTCATCCAGCATCTCAATGTATCGTGATGAGCTTGAAACGGAGAATATCAGGACAAGCTCATCACGAATCCGCTCGAAAGATACACGGTTTAGGAGGACTGAATTCCTCCTGATCAATTCCAGTGTGTCATTGGATATATCGAAACTTAATAGGGCAGAGAACCTTATGCCACGGATAAGTCTTAGTGGGTCATCGATAAAGGATCTTTCACTTA
>JACRHA010000046.1 GCA_016234185.1 Nitrospirota bacterium | reverse complement strand
TATAAGATATTAATAGCAGGGGTGGATAGCGTGGCCGTTGCACAGGTCAGCGGCCTCCTTAATATGGCCGCAACAATGGAGGGGAGGTTGGGATACACCCCGGGCGCATACGCATTATCAGGAGAGGGGGAGACAGTCATAAGCCCTTGCGTTATTTCTGATGGATTTATAGAGAACCCTGACGACTATGAAACAGACCTGATCCTGGGTCTTGATCTGGCTGCAGCGGCTAATGCCTCTACCCTGACTACCCTGCCTTCCACAAAGACTAACGTTGTTGTAAACAGAGGGATGATCTCTACCACTACCCCCTCACCTCTATTCCTGAATCAAGTTCAGGACAAGCTCTCTCCCCGATCAGGAGGAGGGGTAATGGAAAGTGGGAAGATGGAGGAGCAGGACCGGCTCATAGAGGAGATTGATTCCTCCATCCGATCGGACAATATTCTCTATCTGGATGCTGGGTACCTGGCTGAAAGGATTATGGGGGATCAGCAGATGAGCCATCTATTTATCCTCGGTTTCGCGTATCAGGCAGGCCTCTTACCGGTAAAGGTCTCCTCTCTGGAGGAGGCTATCCATCAGGATGGGGGGGTAGCGGCGCAGGAGATGGTCTCTGCATTAGAGTGGGGAAGGATATATTATCTCTCGCCCCATATGGCCCTTGAGGAGATTGAGGCCGATCACTGGTCTAAAAAGGACCCAAAGGAGCGGACCATCTCTAAATTAAAGATGGAGAGGCCTTCCGCTATCCCTGAATTCGAGAAGATCCTCTCTGAGATCAAGGTAGAGGATAGGGGGCTTAAGATCCTCCTCTATCCCCGTATAGCCGATCTGATCCTATACCAGGATAGCCTCTATGCACGGGAATATGTGAGGTCTGTAATGAGTGTGATGGGGAGGGAGAAGGAGGTAGTCAAGGATCGCCTCGATCTGACCATGGCTGTAGCCCGCAGCCTCTTTAAACTGATGGCATATAAGGATGAATATGAGGCGGCCAGACTTCATCTGACCAGGGCCAACAGGGAGAGGATTGCATCGGTATTTGGAAAGGAGGCTAAGGTCTTCTGGTGTATTAGGCCGCCCTGGTCAAAAAATAAATCACTCCTGGGTGGATGGTTTATGCCGGTTTTAAGTATTCTGGCATCCCTTAGATGGATGAGAAGGTATCGGATTAATCCCTTTGGTTCTTCTCCTATCCGGAGGATGGAACAGGATCTCCCATCCTGGTATCGGGAGGTGATTGATACCCTTATCCTTGAGCTTCATCAGGGCAATTATCCCCTTGCCGTGAGGATCGCATCGTCCCCTGATAAGATCTCCGGGTATGGGATGGTGAAAATAGCCTCGATCAAGGAGGTAATCTCTGAGGTAGAGCGGGACCTCTCTTTTTTAAATGGTGAGGATCTATCCGATATAGAGCCCCTATATGAGGAGGCCTCGGCTAACTAAAACTAAAAAATAAGGAGGTTCAATAGTGAAGAAGGCCCTATATCTTGCGTTCTTAACACTCTTTATATCCTTTTTTTTTATCCATAATGCGATAGCCCAGGAAAAGAAGGAGGAAAAAAAGGAATTCAAACCGAAGTTCGGGGGCTATATTGAGACCTGGTATCTCTCTGATTCGTCTGATCTGTCGGCCACCGGGGTAGATAGCCTCTTTGGTGTCAGGAGGGCCAGGATCTCTGCTGCCGGGTCTGTTAGTGATCTGGTTTCTTACAAGATCCAGGCCGCCTTTGATAATAGCCTGGCAAGTACAACTACCGGTGATCCGAAGACGACAGGGACAGTAAAGCTCTGGGATGCTGCGGTAGACCTAAACTTCCACCCCCTAATTCTTCTTAAGGCAGGGCTTTTTAAGACCCCCTTTACATTAGAGGGATTAGAAGGGACACCGGCAAGACCCCTGATCCTGAGGGCAGAGTCGATAAATGCCATAGCTGGTACACTGGGCGCCAATCCTAAAACGCGGTCTGATACAGCAGGAGGCGAAGGATTCAGGGATGTAGGGCTCCAGATAGCCGGCTCATATAAGGAGGCGATAGGTCTTAACTATGCCATTGCCCTTGTCAATGGTGATGGGATAAACAATATAGACAACAACAATAAAAAGGATATAGTAGCGAGGGCGACAGTTGCCCCTATCGAGGGTCTTTCCCTTGGAGGCTCTGCATTTAGGGGATCAGCCGAAAATCAGGGGGCCCTCTCCCAGGATGAGGCTGCCTATGGATTAGAGGCAGAATATATACAAAAGGCCATAGGGCTTGGCATAAGGGCTGAATATATAACTGCCAAGTGGGAGCATTTCGATGTCTCAACAGGTAAGCCTGCATCTGGCAAAGACCAGGAGCCGAATGGATGGTATCTCCAGGCAGGATATAAGATACCACCCTTGCCTGTCCTTGAGATCCTTGGCAGGTATGAGTGGTATGAGGTAGACAAAAACACAGCCAATAGCAAACTCAAGACTACCACATTGGGGCTACTCTATAATTTCACAGGGAAGACAAACCTCAGGCTCAACTACCTGATGAGGGATCCGGATAGCAGCAGCGCTGTGGCTGCCCAGGGATCGGCTGCGAAAGGCGACAAGATAGGGAATATGCTTCTTCTCTCCCTCCTGGTGGCCTTTTAACTTTAGGAGATTTATAGTTTATGATAAAAGGTATGCGCACCATATTCATATTATTAATCCTCTTATTCCTCCCTATGCATGGGATTATCTTTGCGCAGGCTGCCTCTGAACAGGCCGGAGAGGGCGCCAAACATATCAGAGAGGGGATAGCCCACCTGAAGGAGGGAGTACGACATCTTGAGGAGTCGGTCAAGGCCGGCGGGGATCCCCATGCGAAAGAGGCCCTTGAGCATGGAAGAGAGGCAATCAAACATGCAGAAGAGACATTAAGACATGCAGAAGAGGCAGGGAAGGGGGGAGAGGCACCCCCTCCTAAGAAGGAAGAGGGGATGGAAATGCCTAGTGGCTATTAAACGGGAACCCCCTCACCTCTCCAAAGGGTGTAGGGGGTAGGGTGTAGGGTGTAGGGGAGAGACTATGGGGATATGTAAATCTGAAGCAGGAGGTGATCGGATGAAGAGCGAAATCGAGGAGTTAAAAAGATTGCTTGAGGCGAATCCCTCTGATCTTAATCTCCGGAGCAGGCTGGCAGACATCTATTTTTACAGGAAGATGATCGATGAGGCGATCGAAGAGGAAAAAAAGATACTGGCGATAGACCCGCAGGATTCGATGGCCCATGCTAATCTCGGGGTGGCATATGCCAGCAAGGGTATGATCGATGAGGCGATCTATGAGTTTAAAAGGGCTATTGAGATAAAACCGGATAATTCTAATGCCCACTATCACCTGGGGCATGCCTGTCTTGCCAAGGGTAGCCTTGAAGATGGGATCTCTGAGCTTAATAAGGCTATTGTGGCAGATCCAAAGAATCGGGCCGCTTACGATGCCCTTGGGCTCCTCTATCTTAACAATGAAAGGTATGAAGATGCGATCAAATTGGCCCAGAAGATGCTAGAGTTTTATCCTGGTGAGGCCATTGCCCATGCTAACCTGGGAGGGGCATATATATCTGCCGGGATGATCGATGAGGGGTTGACGACGCTGCAGAATGCCTTGATGATCGATCCGGAGGAGCCACATATCTATAAAAACCTGGCGATAGCCTATGAGGAAAAGGGGATGAAGGAGGAGCAAGAGAAGGCACTTCAACGATACAATGAACTCAGCAGAAGTCCTTCTGCTCTAATCTAAGCGGAGGTAATTTATTATGATGAAAAAAAGTAGTATCAGGATATTCAGGGTATTTATAACCTTTTTAATCCTTTTTATCTTCCCAACCTACTATGCAGCAGCTAAGCCAAAGGAGTTGCGGGTATATCTCATCCCTACTGAGGCCCCGGATATAGTGGTAAAGAAGCACCAATCCTTGGTAGACTACCTGAAGAAGAGACTAGGGGTGGAGGTCAAACTGACCGTACCACCGACCTATCCTGAGGTAATGGAGGCTATAGAGAAGGGTCAAGCAGACCTATCCTATCTTGGGGCCTTAACATATATCCAGGCAAAGGAGAAGGCGCCGGATATAGAGCCTATAGTCACCGCCCAAGCCATCCATACAACGGTGATAATCACACGGAGGGGAAGCAGCATCAAATCAATTAAGGATCTCAAAGGTAAGACCTTTGCCTTTGGTTCAGAGAGCTCTACATCAGGCCATCTGGTGCCAAGGGGACATCTCCTTTCCTCCGGTATCGACCCTTCAAAGGATTTTGCAAGATTTATCTTTGCCGGGGGACATGATAAGGTGGCCTTTGCCGTAGCCAAAGGAGAGGTGGATGCCGGGGCATTGTATAAACCTGTCTTTGATCGCCTGGTATCTGAAGGGAAGATAGGTGATAAGGAGGTGATGATGATCTGGGAGTCACCACCCTTTGCAGATTTCCCCTGGGTGGCCTCGGGGAGGCTGGATAAAGGATTCCGTGATGAGATTAAGAAGGCCTTTCTCACCTTAAATGACCCAAAGATATTGGATCCCCTGAAGGCGGCGGGGTATCGTGAGGTGAGCGCATCTGCGTTTGAGGAGATAAAAAAGGTTGCCGAGAAACTTGGATTTATCAAGCCTGCTACAAAGAAATGATATAGGGTATTAAAAGGGTTGACGACGCTACAGAATGCCTTGATGACCAATCCAGAGGAGCCGAATATTTTAAAAACATGGTGGCCGCATATGAGGAAAAGGGGATGACGGTGGCGCTGCTTTTTCCACCAGGGGCGGATCCTCGGGCCCCTTACCTGGCGCTGCCTTCCCTGGCTGCTGCTCTGCGAAGGGAAGGTATCTCTGTGACAATGAGGGATCTAAATCTCGAAGGTTTGCTCTATGTGCTACGGCAGGATAACCTTGATGCGGCGAGGACGAAGTGTGTTGAAAATATGGAAAGACTTCCTCAAGGCGAAAGGAGGGACCGGTTAGGATGGGCGCTGCTCCACGGTGAGAACTTAATCTCCTCAATGGATGAGGCGATCGAATCGCTCCGTGATCCTCGCAAGTTTTATGACCCTAATTGCCTTAATTGGGCGCGAGACTGTATCTCAGTTGGCGCCAACTTAGCAGCAGCCGGCCTCCCGAGGTCAGTATATTATGATGTCGTTCAGATCAAATATGACGTGGAAGGCATCAATCCAGTTTACCTCTCGGATCTGATCAACGGCATGGACGATCCGGGCGCTAATGTCTTCCATGACTTCTATGAACAGGAGGTGCTCCCGTGTTTGAAACTTCAGGAACCGACGTTGGTCGGGATATCAATAAACAACAGCCAACAGATACTGCCGGGTCTTATGGCGGCGCGTCTTCTCAAGAAACATGGGTTCTTTGTCGTTATTGGGGGTACCCTCTACACGAAGTTTGTGCCACAGCTTCAAAAACATCCAGCCTTCTTCCAGCACTTTTGCAATGGCCTCATCGCTTACGAAGGCGAAACTGCGCTGCTTGAGCTGCTAACACAGTTGCATGGCTCACACGATTTCTCCAGTGTGCCGAACTACCTCTACCTTGATAATCAGAACACTGTACGCGTAACGCAAACGCACACTGAAGATCTCAATACCTTGCCGACACCAGATTTTGCTGGACTTCCCCTCGATTACTATCTTGCCCCTTCACTGGTATTGCCAATCCTTATGGGCAAGGGATGTTACTATAACCGCTGCAAGTTCTGCGATATCTCCTATATCAACCGGCTATCCCCTAAGCCCTACCGTGTCCGCTCAGTAGAAAAAATTGCAGAGGATATCCATGCCCTTGCTAAGCGGTTTGGGGCACATCACTTCGTCTTTACCGATGAGGCGATACCGCCTAAACTCCTTTTGAAGCTGACTGAAGTACTTAAGTCAAACAATCAGCATAGATACAACTTTACAGCCTATGCGCGGCTTGAGCCTGGTTTTACGAAGGAGTGTTGCCGGAGAATCTCGGATATGGGGATGCAAAAGCTCTTCTTCGGACTGGAGTCAGGGTCGCAAGAGACATTGGATCATATGTGTAAAGGCATAAGGCTCACTGATGTGCGAGATGTTCTTTCTAATTGTCTTGACGCCGGCATCTATTTCCATCTCTTCTCGATCATAGGTTTCCCTGAGGAGACAGAGTCAAGGGCTCGAGAGACCCTGTCCTTCTTCTTGAAAAATGCTGACATCATCAACCGCCCTGGAAACAGCTTTGACATCCATCCGTTCCTTCTTGCGCAGCTAACGCCATATTTCGAGAAGGCTGAGGATTTAGGGGCCATCATCGATTACAGGGTTCTGCAGGGCAAGGACTTTCCGACCTGTGTCCACGAAAGGGAGTGGACCAACAAGCGCGGTCTGGGCCCGGATGAGGTCGCAAGATTGCTGAAAGAGTTCTACCAAATTCTGAGAAAGACCTTTCCGGACTACCACAATTGTCCATTTCAATTCTGGCCTGCCTTTGAAGAGTATGCGATACTCTATGCCACCTATTATGAAAAGCGCCCCTTCCATTATAGAACGAGCCTGCCTCACCGTGGGGATAATATCCCCTACCTCCTTCGCTGGAACCCCATCAATCTATTATTAACAGATGAGGAAGGATACAGTGTTTCAAATTTGGCGCAATCGGTGTTGTTCAA
This sequence comes from Nitrospirota bacterium, assembly GCA_016234185.1. GTDB lineage: Bacteria > Nitrospirota > Nitrospiria > JACRHA01 > JACRHA01 > JACRHA01. The sequence continues at coordinate 8,760 of JACRHA010000046.1, read as the reverse complement.
TCGCGATACTTTCCATCTCCTATCCAGTCTCTCTCGTCACCGCCAACTAAAACCGATAGACGAAATCATGTCGTCCCTTCTCCAGGGCAAAGATGCAAAAAAGGAGGTAGAGCTGCGCGAACATATAGATGGATTGATCGGTTTGGATATACTTCAATTAGATCCCTCCCCATCTCAGGGTCAAGATGCAAATTCTTTTCGGCATGCAGGAGGAGCTGCTCTGTCAAGTGTTGACGACTGAAAAAAAGTGAGCGGGGACGAAGGAGGAGCAAGAGAAGGCAGAGGCACAATACCAAGAGCTTGCGAAGAGCAGGGGAGGATGAGTAGATGAGGCTAAAGGGTAAGACAGCTATAGTTACAGGAGGCGGCAGGGGTATAGGAAAGGAGATTGCAATCCGTTTTGCCGAAGAAGGCGCAGATGTAGTAGTTGCCGATATTGATACGATAGGTGCAAAGGAGACCGCCTCTGAGATAGAGAAAAAAGGAGTTAGAATAATACCACTAGAGATTGATATATCCCAATCAGATCAGGTAAATAGGATGATTGAGACCACTGTAAAAGAGTTTGGCAAGGTGGATATATTGGTAAATAATGCAGTCTATATTAAAAAGATGCCTTTTCTTGAATTTTCAGAGGATGAATGGAACAGGATAATGAATGTCTGTTTAAACGGTTACTTTCTATGCAGTCAGATGGCTGCGAGAGAGATGATAAAGCAAGGAAGGGGAAGAATTATCAATATAGCAACATTGGCTGCTGCAATAGCACATGCAGGGTTATCGGCATATGCAGTAGCAAAGGCAGGGGTAATTGCCATGACAAAGCTTATAGGGATAGAACTACATAAGTATAATATCAATGTAAATGCCATAGCCCCAGGCCCTATTGAGACACCTCTAATGAAAAAGGTTATGGAACGATTCAGCGGCGAGAAGAAGATGCCTGGTATGGGTGTAATTGGAAAGCCGCAGGACGTAGCCCATGTAGCGCTATTTTTGGCATCAGATGACTCTGCCTATATATACGGGAATGTCCTTAGTGTAGGTGGGGGTTTTATCGGCGAGGGCATAATGCCGGAGAAATAAGAAAGGCTTAATTCAACCCCTCTATTTCTTCTCTTGGATTTTGATTTTGACATTTGAACTTTGACATTTGTCATTGTGCCCTCTGTGGGTTTATCTTTATTTATCATTAAAAAATGGAAGATAGAGAAAACGATTATACACCCTATGTTGTCTCCTGGAATGTAACTAAGATGTGCAATCTTAGGTGTGCACACTGTTACTTAGATGCAGACTACCTCACCGGAAGAAAAAAGGATGAACTCACAACAGAGGAGGGATTCAGGCTAATTAAAGGGATCAGCCTTCTAAATCCAAATACGATCTTAATATTAACAGGCGGCGAGCCCTTATTAAGGGAAGATATCTTCTACCTTGCAGGATATGCGTCAAAGATTGGTCTAATGCCGGTATTAGGGACGAATGGGATGTTGTTAAATGAAAGAGTAGGAAGCAAAATTATTGAAAGTGGGATAAAAGGTATTGGGATAAGTATCGATTCTATCCATCATGAGATCCATGATGCCTTTCGTGGAGTGAAAGGGGCATGGGAAAGGTCAATAAAAGGGATTGAGGCGATAAAGAGATATGGGCTTCAATTTCAGATCCAGACCACAGTTACAAGGTCTAATTATTCGGAGATACCGAAAATTATAGAGTTTGCCCATGAATTAGGGTGTAAGGTATATAATATCTTCTTCCTTGTATGCACAGGGAGGGGACAGGGACTAACAGATATCACACCTGAACAATATGAAGAGGTCTTGGGAGAGGTGGTAAGGTTACAGGATAGATATACAGGGAGGATGATGATAAGGGCCAAGTGTGCACCCCATTTTAAGAGGGTTGCCTATCAGTATAGGAAAGACTCCCCATTATTAAAGGGTTATGCAAGTGATTGTCTCGCAGGGGTTCATTACTGCAGGGTTACGCCAGAGGGGGATATTACCCCATGTCCTTATATGCCTCTTGTCGGAGGGAGTCTAAAGAAGGACGGCTTTGAAGGTATATGGAAAAATTCTCCTCTGTTAAATGAGATTAGAGAAAAGAGATTTAAAGGTAGATGCAGGATATGTGAATATAGGGTGATATGCGGGGGGTGCAGGGCGAGGGCGTATGCAACTACGAAAGACTATCTAATGGATGATCCATGGTGTAGTTTTCAACCTACAGGGGATGGGAGTGCTGTAATAAGGACTGATGGAGAAGAGGGATATTGGAAAGAGGAGAAATATGAGTTGAAATGGGATGAGGATGCTAAGAGGAGGCTTGAACTTATCCCATTTTTTGCCAGAAATATGGTGGTAAAGGGAGTAGAAAGGTATGCAAAAGAAAGGGGTATTGAAATAATTACGGTTGAGGTTATGAGAGAGGTAAGAGAGATGAGCAAGATGGGCCCTTCTCATATGAATCTTAGAGGATAATGGAGAAGGGATGGCAGGAGCCAAGGCAGCATCGAGGTTCGGTGGCTGGCCAGTGATTATCTCGGGGGAGATCCTGGTTATCGCCTTTACCTTCTCCGCGGTCCTTGGCGTGATCTTTGGATTGTATCCGGCGAACAAGGCGGCCCGATTGAATCCGATCGAGGCCTTGCGGTACGAGTGAGCGGGGACGAGCCATAAGATAAGCTATACAGAATTTACGCTGCCTGTAAAGCTACTGTGCCAGGTCATGCCTCTGGCTTTTAAGCCAGATGATTACAGCCGGAAAGTAGAGGAAGTAGGAGAGCATCTCCATCAACGAGGGACGGGCCTTATATCCGAGGATGCCGGATAGAACGGAACCTACAATTTTATGCTCATCGATGAGCCATGAGGTATTCCATACATGGTCGATTATGGGAGGAAGTATATCCGCTGCGATCAGCTTGCCGACTCCTGTAGAGAGCATACCTGCAGCAATAAATAATAATAGCACACCGGTTATCCTGAAGAAGATCCGGAGATCAATATGTCCAAAACCCTTGAAAAATAACCAGGCCATGAATACAGCCAGGCCGATACCGGCAAAACCGCCGGCAATATTTGCGTAGTAGGATACCAGATCTCCATTATCAAGAAGAAGGCCCCAGAGGAAGAGGACGGTCTCTACACCTTCCCTGAAGACACCGATAAATGCAAGTGATGCCAATGCCCAGACCTTATTCTTTGCCAGGGCCTCATCTGCCTTCTGCTGCAGCTCGCCCTTCAGCTCCCTGGCATTGTGATGCATCCAGACCACCATATATGTCAGCACACCTACTGCAAGGAATAGGATTGCTGCATGGAATATCTCCTCCCTTGAGCCCTGAAAGAGGAGGGAAACGGCGTTGGAAAAGTAGGCAAAAAGCAGGCTGGCCAAAATAGCCAGGATAACGCCGTAATAGATATACCTAAAATTCTTAGCTTCACCTATCTTTTTTAGATAGGTAAGTAGTATCCCTACTATAAGGGCTGCCTCGAGGGCCTCCCTCCAGGTAATTAAAAAAATCCCAAACATCTTAAAAAACCTCCAGACCTTAATTATTCAACGATGATCTTTCCATGGGGTGTCTTGGGATGGAAGTGATCAAAGAATTCGTATGAACCAGGATCAAGCTTAGATAGTAATATGGTTATTGACTGCCCTGGACGGACCACCTTTTCTCTGTCCAGATCGACACTCTCAAACTCTGCGGCTGATTTATCTGAGTTGATCACTATTAACTTTATCTTAATGCCCGCCTTTACCTTTATTTCCTGAGGGTCAAATTTGCCATCTTTGATTATTATCTTTATCTCTACTTCCTCCTGGGCCAACACCTCTGACGGCGCCGTGTACAGGGAAAAGACTGAGAATAATGTCAACACGATGAGATAAGATAGAGCCATTCTTAGCTTTTTAGGCATAAACCCCCCCTTGTAAACCTATTGTTTGCATGTCTCGCAGATGCCATATAACTCCAATCTGTGGCTATGGGTCTCAAATCCGTGATTCTTGGCAACCTTGGCCTGCAGTTTCTCTATGTCGGTATTCTCAAACTCTGCAATATTTCCACAACTTGTGCAGATCAGATGGTCATGGTGCTTATGATTATAGAGATGTTCGTATCTCGTCTCCCCATCACCAAAGTCCCTCTCCTGGGCCAAACCGCACCTGCATAGAAGGTTTATCGTCCTATAGATGGTAGCAAGGCCGATGGCGGGGTCTTTCTTTACGGTCTCCCTGTAAAGTTCCTCAGCGCTGACATGGGACTCTATACTCAGAAAGGCATCAAGGATGGTTTCCCTCTGCCTTGTAAGGCGCAGATTATTTCTTGCAAGATGCTCCCTCAGTACCTTTTCCTCTTTCTTCATATGTATATACAGATGAGATTGATTATCATTATACCAGAGCATGTAACAAAGTCAAGAAGAAAAACCCGCGCATAAAAAATATCTTTTTTCAGTGAAGGTTTTCAATCCTTGACTTATTGAAGATTTTGGTTAATTATAAGGGCGCTAAAGGCCGGCAGAAGATCAACAGTGAGAATATGGAGGGCTTTCTATGAAAAGGGTAGTTCTTCTAACTCTGGTTTCGTTTGCCTTGATTACATATATTATAATCGGAAAAATAGAAAGTACCTGGGCCGAGACCACTTCAATAAAACTTACAGAAGAGGATGTGGTAAAGATCCTCGATGCCGCACAAAAGAAGGCAAGGGAGATAGGAGTGGGTATGTCGATAACTGTGGTTGACGAAGGAGGAAACCTGCTTGGTTTCATAAGGATGGACGGGGCGTTCCTCCACTCGATTCATACCTCCTACAGCAAGGCATATACAGCGGTATCGATCAGGAGGCCGACAGGTAATTTTCCGCCTCCTGTATCTGAAGAGATCTCGTCGATCACAAATGGGAGGTTTACAAACCTGAAAGGCGGTATGCCTATCATAATGAATGGAAAAGTTGCAGGCGCTGTTGGGTCCGGATCAGGAACGGGTGAGCAGGACGAGATGGTCTCGAAGGCAGGGGCAGAGGCGATTGGTCAGAAATAGGATACCCGCATAATAGATTTAACTGAAAAATCGTTGACTAAAATAGTCTATTTATGATAAAAGCTTAGTACTCTTAGTCTGATCAGGAAGGTGACAATGTCCCCTAAGGATATCCTTCTCTTAAGCTCTACACCTGAGATACAGAAGTTAATTAGTGATGCCTTTTCAGAGGATGGCTGCAGGCTAATTACCCCCATTAAGGATAGATCAGCAAACAGAAAAAAAAAGATCTCTTCATCTTTGGTCATAGTTGAATCAAAGGATAACTGGACTGAGGATCTTGCCCTGTATCATGAACCGATAGCCGACTCCTGCGCCATTATCATAGTAGGATCCCAAAAGAGACTAAAAGAGGACATCAAAAAGGTAAGCTGTATATCAAGGCTTATCTTTGAGAGCATGGGAGCGGTCTCAGAGAGGACAAAAGAAAAAGATATATCCATGGTAGATCTCTTAGAGCAGAAGATCTCCGAGTTTGTAGTAAGGATGAAATCAGCAGGGGGAAAGGAACTCTACCCCCTATTAATAAGGGAGATAGAAAAATGTCTTATAAGGCTCATCTTAAAAGAGTCTGATGGAAACCAGGTTAAGGCCGCGCAGACCCTGGGTATAAACAGGAATACCTTGAGGAAGAAGATAAAGGAACATAAGATCAGCCTTAAATAGAGTGAATATTACAGGGGCTCACGTCGCCCCCTCCACCGGCAAAGCCGAAGCGAGCATCCGGCTTGGCCGGTGCAAGCGCGGGGTGTGGGGGCATCGGAGGAGCAACTGCACCGGACGGGCCCCCACAGATGATCGTCGCCTCCCCCCGAGGCCTACCTCCTTGAAAATCAACGGATAAGTATGGGATAATTTCGAATAGAAAAGGTATCCTATCGTTTCAATTTAATTTCTAATGCCAAGGAGGGATAAGATGGAGAAAACAGGGACACTAATCGGAAGGATATTGGTCTCCATCATCTTCCTGATGGCAGGCATAAACAAGATAGGCAATTTCAGCGGCACCCAGGATTACATGGCAGCATACGGCATGCCCCTAACCTGGTTATTTGCCGCAGGCGCCATAATCGTAGAAGTAGGCGGCGGCCTCTCTATACTACTGGGCTATATGTCCAGGATGGGGGCCATAGCGCTTTTTATCTTTATGATCCCCACCACCCTGATATTTCATACCAACTTTGGGGATCAGATGCAGGTGATCCATTTTATGAAGAACCTGGCAATAATGGGCGGACTTGCATATATTGCTGCCTGCGGCGGCGGAGAATTGAGCCTGGATAGCAGGCTTAAGAAATGATACAGGCAGGGATCTAAGATTTTAACCGGCTAAACCCTGATCTTAAAACTGCCTTTCCACTCTCTTTTTTTATTGATCTTGCCCCCGGTGTTAATATATACTCTGACTCGCTGGAACGGTAATAATCTATCTATGGCAGGTAGTATGCGAAGAAACGGAAGGAAGAAAAATGAATTAAGGGATGTCAGGATCACCAGGGGTTACCTGAAGAATCCCGAAGGTTCTGTGTTGATTGAGGTTGGTGATACCAGGGTAATATGTGCTGTTTCAATAGAAGACAAGGTGCCGCCTTTTCTAAGGGGCAAGAACAAGGGTTGGATCACAGCAGAATATGGGATGCTGCCCAGGTCAACTAACGAGAGGATGACAAGGGAATCATCGAAGGGAAGGCTGGGAGGAAGGACCCATGAGATACAGCGTCTTATCGGGAGGTCTCTTAGGGCGGTAGTAGATCTTGAGGCCCTTGGGGAGCGGACCATCTGGATAGATTGCGATGTCATACAGGCAGACGGAGGTACAAGGACGGCCTCGATTACAGGTGCATTTGTAGCAATGGTTGACGCTTTTTTGTTTGCAAAGAAAAAGGGGATGATAGATAAGATACCTGTTAAGGATTACCTTGCAGCAGTAAGTGTCGGTAAGATCAATGGGGAGATCTTGGTCGATCTGGCGTACGAAGAAGATTCATCCGCTGAGGTAGATATGAATATTGTGATGACAGGGAGCGGGAACTTTGTAGAGATACAGGGGACAGCTGAATTTTCTTCGTTTACAAGAGAGGAGTTGGATGAAATTCTTCTAATTGCAAAAAAAGGGACAAAGAGCCTGATAAAATTGGAAAAGGAGGCATTAGGAAGTCTATATGATCCAAAACCTCTTGCTGGGCACCAGGAACCGAAATAAGGTTGCTGAGATATCGGCGATGCTGAAGGATCTTCCGGTTAAGATAGTAACGCTCCTTGATTATCCGGAGATAGGACCGGTCATTGAGGATAGGAATACCTATCACGAAAATGCATTGAAAAAGGCCTTAACTTTCGCAAGGCATACTGGTATAGTTACCATAGCAGATGACTCCGGCCTCGAGGTTGATGCCATGGCGGGGAGACCCGGGGTCCATTCATCCAGGTTTGCAGGGGATGATGCAACGGATGAGGAGAATATCGAAAAGCTGCTCAGGTTGATGGTCGGCGTTGAAAGAGAAAAGAGAAAGGCCAGGTTTGTATGTGTGATTGCCCTGGCCAGACCATCTGGTGAGGTTGATTTTATAGAGGGTGAATTATATGGCGAGATAGGATTTGATAGGTCGGGTGAAAATGGTTTTGGCTATGATCCTGTCTTTATAATGCCCGATACCGGAAGAAGCCTTGCCCAGATGGGACTTGAGGAGAAGAACAGGATTAGCCACAGAGGAAAGGCCATGGCAAAGGTAAGAAGATTATTAATGAATGAAAGCGGGAGTCAGAAGTCAGTAGTCAGGAGTCAGGAGGAAAGTCTGAATTCCTAATCTTTTAAACAGCGAGCGGAGTCGAGCGTAGGGAGGGGGAGGCTCCATCCGGCTTTGCCGGTGGAGGGGGATGGTCGCTCCCCTGCAATAGTTACGGGGCGTAGCGCAGCCTGGCTAGCGCACCTGCCTTGGGAGCAGGGGGTCGGAGGTTCAAATCCTCTCGCCCCGACCAGTGCGCCTGTAGCTCAAAGGACAGAGCAACAGCCTTCTAAGCTGTGGGTTGGAGGTTCGAGTCCTCTCAGGCGCGCCAAATGTGTATGTTTTATATTATGAGGTAGAGATGAGAAGGCCGGAGATAGATGCCAGGTTTAGATCCTCGATCCGGAAAGAGGTAATGGAGTTGTATGACGAGACGCCTCTAACCACTGGTCAAGTCATGGCCGATAGGATTACATCCCTTCTCGGCAGCTGGAGATTTATTGTATCGCAGACAATAGCAATAGCGGTCTGGATAGTGATAAATATCATAGGGTGGATCTATAAATGGGACCCATATCCATTTATATTGTTGAATCTGATATTGAGTTTGCAGGCGGCATATGCAGGCCCTATAATTATGATGAGTCAGAACAGGCAGACCGAGAGGGACCGGGCGACTGTCATGCGTGACTATCAGATAAACAGAAAGGCCGAGGGGGGAGTAAGGGAGATCATCACACTGCTCAAACATCAGAGGGAGATAATCCTTGAGATGGAGCAGGAGATCAAGGATCTCCATAAGACCATGGAAAGAGAAGGTTTCAAGGAGAGGGAGATTTAATGTGTAGCTACCTTTCGACTTCTTCGACTAGCCCTATTGGAGGGGGCGACGCTAGCCCCTTTGGAATCTATCCAGCGAGCCAGTCGAGCGTTGAGGGGGAGGCTCCATCCGGCTTTGCCGGTGGAGGGGGCGACGCTA
>JACRHA010000045.1 GCA_016234185.1 Nitrospirota bacterium | reverse complement strand
GCAGTAACAAGGAACTCCCCTTTTTCAAAGGAATCTCTGAATAACCCCAATCCCTTACCTCGTCTATTTAAAGGGGCTTGCGTCGCCCCCTCCACCGGCAAAGCCGGATGGAGCCTCCCCCTCAACGCTCGCCTTGCTCGCTGTTTTTGTCATCCCCTCTATAGGCAAAGCCAATGGAGCCTCCCCCTCTTGCTCACGTTGTTCGCTAGGTTGATACCCACGGGCTTGCCCCCTGGTATCAACCTTCAGTTTCGATGGTTTCCGGCTATGCTGAAAATCCCTCGGCTCCTTGATATTCTTGAAACTCTCTATCTGATCTATCTTCTTTAGCCGTTCATAGATAAGAACAAAACAGCAGTCGAGGTTTGGATCTACCTCACATTTCCCGTCACGGACACCGCCGCATGGTCCATTTAATATACCTTTTGGGCATCTGGTTACCGGACATATACCCCCTGTTTCGTTCAGGACGCAGTCACCGCACATGGAGCATCTCTCATCGAACTGCCGGAACCTGGACATATTTCCAAGAAAGAGGCTGTCATTTGCCGTATAGACCTCTTTTTGTGGGAATAACTCCTCTATGGTCTGGGCGCCGGCTCCGCAGGACATGCTGAGGATCACATCGGCATCATCAACAGCATCTTTATGTCCTTTCAGCTCTGTCTTTGTCCCGAGCACCTGGCATCCTGTCTTGGCAATCATTCCACCCGTAACCACGATGCCCTGGCCTTCAAGCCGTTCCTTCATGGCCTCAAGCGCCTTCGCGTCACCCGTTCCACATAGGGCCGCGCACTCACTGCAGCCTACAAGAAAGACCTTCCTGGCCTTTGCCAGCGCCTTGATTATATCCTTAAATTCCTTCTGGCTTGTTATTATCATCTAAAACCTCATAAATAATCAAATCAGGCCTGCGGCCCTCTTTGCCGACTCTACTGTATTCTTGAGAAGTATAGCAATAGTCATAGGGCCGACCCCTCCGGGCACCGGCGTTATCCATCCGGCCCTCTTTGATACCTCTTCAAAATCCACATCCCCAACAAGACCGCCATTATCCTCCCTGTTGATCCCCACATCCACTACCACGGCGCCCTCCTTAACCATATCACCCCTGATCATCCTGGGCCTGCCGGTAGCCACAATCAGGATATCCGCCTCCCTGCATCTCTCATTAAGGTCTTTTGTCCTCGAATGACAAACAGTTACGGTTGCATTCCTGTTTATAAGCATAAGGGCAACAGGTTTTCCAACGATATTGCTCCTGCCAACAACTACAGCATTCATTCCATCCATCTTAATCCCGTAATGTTCCAGAAGCACTATCACCCCATGGGGGGTGCATGGAGAAAAGATGGGATCTCCTACTGTAAGCCTCCCTACATTGTAGGGATGAAATCCATCGACATCCTTATCAGGTGATACACACTCCAGAATCATCTTGGAGTCTATATGTTTAGGAAGAGGAAGCTGTATCAGGATGCCGTTTATCTTCTTGTCCTTATTGAGATCATTGACCAGTTTGACGAGCTCTTCCTGTTTAAGGTCAGCAGGTAGTTTATGTTCTTCCGAATAGATTCCCGCCTCTTCACATGCCTTCCTTTTATTTCTGACATATACCTGGGATGCCGGATTATCTCCTACCAGCACGGCGGCAAGTCCCGGCACAATCCCCTTTGACCTTAACTGTTCCACATCTTTCTTTATCTTTGTCCTTATCTCTGATGCTACAGCCTTACCGTCAATAATGCCGGCCATCATCCGCCCTCCCCCCTCATCAGATCCAGCATCTCTGCCCTTGTAGAGGTAGACGTCTTGAACATACCCCTTACAGCAGATGTTATGGTCTTCGACCCGGGTTTTTTCACACCCCGCATAGACATGCACAGGTGTTCAGCATTTATAACTACCATAGCCCCCTTCGGCTTCAGATTGTCAACTATCATATCGGCAAGCTGGCTTGTAAGTCTCTCCTGCACCTGGGGTCTCTTTGCTAAAAGTTCAAGTGCCCTCGCTAGCTTGCTCAAGCCCACCATCCTCCCTTCATTAGGAAGGTAGGCTATATGGGCCTTGCCGAAGAATGGAACAAGGTGATGTTCACATACTGAAAAAAAGGGGATATCCTTAACAAGGATCATCTCGTCATGGCTCTCACCCTTAATCGGTTTTAATAGCACCTCTGCCGATCCGTCAAGGCCCGCAAAGATCTCTTCGTACATCCTCGCGACCCTTTTTGGGGTATCCCTAAGGCCAGGGCGCCTGACGTCCTCGCCTATCCCTTCCAGTATTATCCTTACCCCCTCTTCTATCTTCTTTAGATCCATTTTAAACGTCCTATGTATACCTTTCGGAACTCAAATTCCAAAGCGCAAATGCCAAATGAGTATTAACTTTGACATTTGTCATTTTTTAATTAACCTCTCTTCGGTAATAATTCCATCTATTTTAACGTCATATTCCATAACCGGAACTTCATCAATCACCTGCATCTCAAATGCAAGCCCGATAGTCAAAGGAATGGTCTTTAAGCCTGCCAGGAGCTTGTCATAATATCCTGCCCCATGGCCAAGTCTGCGGCAGGATGCATCAAAGGCAACTCCAGGGGCAAGTATTAAGTCAAGATGGCCCGGATCTATAAACCTTATGGCCTCCTTTTTTGGTTCAAGAATCCCCCGGTGGCCTGGTCTTAAGTCCAGATCGTAATCTTCTATCTCAGAGAGGAAAAGCCTCCTTGCCTTATGGTCTGTTATTGGCACAACAACCCTCTTCCCTCTCTTGAGGCTCTCCTTAATTATCAATTCGGTGGATACCTCACTCCGAAAGGATACAAAAATGTGTAGTATACGGGCAGAGTTAAATTCGTCCAGCTCAAAAAACCTCTCCATTATTGCCAGGCTTTTCTGGGCCCTTACTTCAGGAGAAACGAGATTCCTCTTTCTCAGGATCTCCTCTCTCAGCCTGGCCTTTTCGGCCAGGACTTCATTGACTGACTGCTCTGCTCTCAAGAAGACCCTTTATCCCTTTTATCTCTTCAATCATCCTGTTTGAGGTAGAAAAAGCAGACGCATCTGCAAGGTCAGCATTAATTGCCTCTTGATAGTAGGAGATAAACCCTACGACCTCTATGCCGGATAAGGCATTACAGATTATCTCTTTCTCTCCCTCCCTCTGTATCTTATTTCCTACTGCAAGCACAGACTCCACTCCTATATCCAGGGCAAGCCTGTCTATCTGCATTGCAGTCTGGATCGATCTCATCCCGGGCTCGACAACAACAATAAAGGCATCCACTCCATTGGCTGTCCCCCTGGTGATATGTTCTATCCCCGGCTCCATATCCATAATCACCACGTCTTCCCTTTCCAGGATCAAATGGCTCATCAGGCTCCTTAAGAGGGTGTTTTCCGGACAATAACATCCAGACCCCCCTTCCTTTGACTTTCCCATGACCAGAAGCCTTATCCCGTTATGGCGATAGCATAGGGTCTCCGGCAGGTCATCTACCTTTGGATTAAGTTTAAATATCCCGCCCATGGAGCCGACCTTTGCCCCTGTCCTCTCCTCTATTAGATCCTTCATATCTATTAATGAGACTATCTTGGACCGTTCATCCGGCGGGATACCTATTGCTGACGCCAGGTTGGCATCAGGATCGGCATCAACCGCAAGGACCGTTCTGCCCTCTTCTGCATATAGTTTTGCCAGAATGGCAGCAAAGGTAGTCTTACCTACACCGCCTTTTCCCGTAACAGCTATCTTCATAATATACTAGGGACCTAAAGATGTAACTTTAAAGTATAAAAATAGCAGTCAAAACAGCGCCTTGTCAAGCACTTTTTGGGCATACCCTGCCCTTTAAAACTCTGCCTTGACTTAGCCTCACTTATTGATCTATATTTCTAATATTCTGATCAGGTTTAGGTAATCGTTTAAGGACAAAAAAGTGGCAGAATCAAAACCGGCAAACAAGAGTAGACCCCACAATAAGAAACGGCTTGGAGACCTCCTCTTTGAGGTGGGCCTGATTACAAAGGAAGGGCTCGATAAGGCCCTTGGTGAACAGAAAAAGACCGGAAAGAGACTTGGCGAGATACTGACAAGCCAGGGGCTCATCTCTGAGCTCATGATAGCCCAAACACTTGCCTCCCAGCTCGGATACAAATATGTCGATTTGAACGAGGTTGAATTGGAGCCTGAGGCCTTATTGATGATCCCTGAGTCACTCGCCAGGAAACACCTTGCCATACCTATAAGTATCAAGAATAAATGTCTCACTGTGTCGATGGTCGACCCACTCGATTACGAGTCGATAAGGGACCTTGGATTTCATAGCGGACTGGAAATTCATCCTATGATAGCCTCAAAAAGGGAGATACTTAACACCATCGAGAGAAACTACCTGGATACATCACTCGAAAGCATAGTTCAGGAGACCCAGGAAAACTTCAATGATTCTATATTGCAGATCATCCCGGATATCACCGCAACTGACGAGATAAAGACCATTGAGGAAAGGGCCAGATTAGCGCCTATCATTAAACTTGCAAATCTGATCATGACCAAGGCAATAAAATCCAGGGCATCTGATATCCACATAGAACCATACCTCAAGGGTCTGAAGGTAAGATACAGGATAGATGGCCTGTTAAATGAGGAGATGCAGCTTCCAAAATGGGTACAGAACCCGCTGATATCGAGAATTAAGGTCCTGGCAAACCTTGATATTTCAGAGAGAAGGATGCCCCAGGATGGGGCTGTCAGGGTGCGATCTGATCATAGGGAGATAGACCTTCGCATCTCCTGCCTCCCCACTCAGTATGGAGAAAAGGTCGTGATAAGAATTCTTGATCAGGGCAGGCAGATCATCTCCCCTGAGACACTGGGTTTATCAAAGAAGGACCTGGTCTCATTAAGTTCCCTTATAAGGAGAAGAAAGGGCCTTATCCTTGTTACAGGACCTACTGGTAGCGGAAAGACTACATCGCTCTACTCTATGATTAACCGGATAAAATCGGAGACTACAAATATCCTGACAGTTGAGGACCCGATAGAATATAGCATTGAAGGGATAAACCAGACACAGGTGAATCCCGACATAGGACTCACATTTGCCAGATGCCTAAAATCGATCTTAAGACAGGACCCGAATGTCATCCTTATTGGAGAGATACGGGATGCGGAAACGGCTGAGATAGCCTTTCGTGCAGCGATTACAGGTCATCTCGTCCTTTCGACGCTCCATACAGGGGATGCGCCATCGACAATTACCAGGCTTATTGACATCGGGATCCCCCGTTTTCTTGTGGCCTCCCTCCTGGTAGGTGTTATAGCCCAGCGCCTTGTCAGGTGTGTGTGCCCAAAATGCAAGGAACCCACCAAGCCGTCGGAAGAAAGTCTGATAAGCCTTAATATCCCCCGGGATGCCTTAAAGAATATAACCTTCTATTATGGAAAGGGTTGTAGCTACTGTAATTATACAGGATATCAGGGAAGATCCGGTCTATTCGAGATACTGATATTATCTACCAGGATAAGGGAGATGATCAGCGCAAATGCCTCTGAACAGGATATTAGGGCAGCAGCGCTCGCAGAGAAGATGTCTTCCCTTGGTGAAGATGGCCTGAATAAGGTTAGAGAGGGGATTACAACCATTGAAGAACTTGTAAGGGTTATTGAGGCAGAGGAGGAGCTTCAGTCTATATGCCACAAATGCAACAGATATATCCACATCGACTTCCTGGCATGTCCCTACTGCGGGACGTCTGCGGCACACCACTGTGCATCATGCGGAAAACCGCTTCAGCCTGAATGGATAATCTGCCCTTACTGCAAAGAGAAGGTAACCGAGGAAAAGAGGCATTAGCACTATATATATATTAAAATCTGATATACTCTGATCATCCAATGGAAAGAAATCTGCAAGAATTAAAGAAGGAGCTGCTGGGGCTCCTGTATGAAAAATCGTTTATATTAAGCAGTGATTCTATCTTTGTACTGTCCTCCGGCAAAAAGAGCAACTACTATATAGACTGCAAAAAGACCACCCTCTCTCCAAAAGGGGCATACCTTATTGGAAATATCGTCT
>JACRHA010000040.1 GCA_016234185.1 Nitrospirota bacterium | reverse complement strand
GAGCCGGGGGATGTGTCAACTTTGGAGGAGTAATGAGTTGACGCTGAAAAATGCCCATCTGCATCTTTGTCGCTACGGCTTCTTCGCTCAACATACCTAACATAGTATGCCTCGCTTGAAGCCTTGCTCCGCCTTGCATCTGGAACATTTTTGAGCGTCAATTTTGACGGCATCGTAAAAAAGTCGTCATTCCTGCGAAAGCAGGAATCCAGAAAGCACATAACTAGTTGAAAACACTGGATTCCCGTTTGCACGGGAATGACATAAAACTGCTTTTTCAGACTTTTTACGAGGTCGTCAAAGATTAAAGATAACTGAAAAGGGGGTTATCAGATGCAAAAACCGGATCAACCTGATTGGAATGAAATGGCCAAGACCTTCGATGCCTGGCTGCCCTATATCCAGCCGTTAGCAGAGAGGCTGATTTCCCGTCTCGATCTTATGACGGGAATGAAGGTCCTGGATGTAGCCTGCGGAACAGGTGAGCCGGGGCTATCGATTGCCAGGACATGGAAGGGGGACGTGGATCTGACGGGGATTGATACTGCCGGGGCGATGGTGGATGTCTGCAACAAGAAGGTCAAAGAGGAAGGGCTCAAAGGGATCAACCATCTGGTTATGCGGGCAGAGGAGATCGGTTTTCCTGATAAATACTTTGACAGGGTAATATGCCGTTTTGGTGTGATGCTCTTTGATGATCCGGTGAAGGGGCTTTGCGAGATGGTACGGGTTCTGAAGGATGGAGGCCTGATGACCTTCTCTGTCTGGAGTTCCCTGGATAAAATTGAGGCAGCGGCCATACCATTTAAGCTCCTAGCTAAGCAGTTTCCTGAGGATGATCAGCCGCCTGAGCCCAAGATGGCCTCCCTGGGTGAACCTGGCATACTGGAAAAACTGCTCCGGGATGCCGGGGTCCGATCATACCATATCGAGCCGATTATCCTCACATATATATTTAGCAACCCTGAGGAGTTCTGGCAACTGGTTATTAAATCAGGTTTTTCAAAGGAGAATTACGAAAGGCTGTCCCAGGAGAAGATTGAGGCATGGCACCGTGCGCTCATCTTGGACCTTCGCGGGCATGAGCAGGACGAAAAGGTTCATCTCACCAATGAAGCGCTTGTAGTGGTTGTAGAAAAGGACGGGATCTGATAGAGTCTGAGCAATGATTACCTCTCTTTTGAAAAAACTTAAGTTATTTTCTGACCTTCCTGAAGGGGATATTAAAAGGCTTGCCTCTTTAGCAAAACACAGGCGCTACCCGGGCGGTGCAGTCATAATAGAAAGGGGTGACCCTACAAGATCCCTTTATATTATCGCCGATGGGAGGGTAAAGATAAGGCGCATATGGGAAAATGGAAGGGAGGTGATCTTCTCCATATTAAAGAAAGGGGATATATTTGGTGAGATGGCCTTTCTCGAGGAGATCCCAAGGTCTGCTGATGTGGTAACCATCACACCATCTAACCTCATTGAAATCGAGAAGAGGGATTTAGAGGCCATCATGGAGGCCAACAAAATCTTGATGAGTAACCTCATAAAGACCCTTGTAAGGAGGCTTGTGGCAGCTGATAATATAATAGAAAGGCTTGCCTTAGAGAATGTTTACGAAAGGCTTACCCATTTCTTGTCAGAGCAGGCAGAAAAGGGGCCTTCAGGGAGGCTGGTAATAGAGGGAGGGATAACCCATACACAACTTGCAGCCATCATCGGCGCCTCCCGCGAGATGGTCTCAAAGATCATGAAGGTACTTACAGATGGTGGATTCATAAGCAGGGAGGGAAAGGACCTGGTAATAAATAAGAAGCTGCCCACCTCCTGGTAATTTTTCACACAAATTTTCCTTGAAATAGTTTTTTCTTCTGGTATATGTCTATGTGTCTCCAATAACCCGGAACTAGGAACTCGAAACAGGGTGTAGGGTACAGGGTGTAGGAACTAGGAACCAGGAGGAGGCAGTAGTTATTATTTTCCCTCTTATCGTTATCTTGAGGGGCCTATGTCTTTATATCTTCGCAGATGTAAGGCGTTGATCATCCTTCTTATCCTCTTGGCTATCCCCCTGGCTTGCGCCCATGCCCCTTCAAACCCTGCAAGCACAGAACCAGACTTAAGCGAAAATATAGACAGGTTTGTAGCCGAGCTTACCGGGGACGGCGCTGTCTTTGAAGGCAAAAAGTTTGCCTTCGCTGATCTGACCGATAGCTCCGGCCAGAAGACCCAGCTAACATCATATCTGGAAGAGAGGATCATAGAACGCCTGGCCAAGACGAATAAGATCCATCTTGTAGAAAGAGGCAGGCTTGATGCCCTCATGTCGGAGCTTAAATTCAATGCAAGCGGGTATATCGAGGATAGGTATGAAAAGGCGGTAGGCAGGATGCTTGGGGCAGATGGCCTAATTACAGGCACCATGACCGACCTTGGCGAGTCGTATGATCTTATAGTCCGCCTGATAAAGACAGAGACAGGTGAGATCATGAGCGTGGCCCAAATAGAGATCCCAAAGGACAAAAAGATCCAGGGCCTTCAAGAAAAGATCCTGGAAAAAGCACAAGCTAACTTCCGGCCTCCATTAGGGCTTCAAATGAACCTGATCGCCCAGAGGAAAAAGGCCCAAGGCGTCTGGGAAGAGGTTATAGTAGAGGATGGCGGCATATTAAGATCAGGTGATAACCTCCAGATCCACTTTAAGGCCAATGCCGACTGCTTCCTCTATGTCCTCCTTCTTGATTCTCAAGGCAGGGTCTCTCTTCTCTTCCCGGATCAGAGGATAAAGATGGCTAATCAGGTAAGGGCAGATCAGGACTATACCATCCCGCCAGGTGATCTCTGGTTCTTTCTGGATGATAAGACAGGCCAGGAGACGATCTATCTCCTTGCCTCCTATGCGCCCATGAGTCAACTGGATAAGCTCTTATCGGAGATAGTATGGGTTGCAGAGGCCGGGGAAAAGGAGTTATCAGGTCAGATAAAAGAAGAGATAAAAACCCTCTACCGGGGGATGGACCCAATCAAAAGACCTAAGCCGCCAAGGCCGATAGAGATCACAGGCTATAGACTTATAGGAAGGGTTGCTTTGCAATTATGGCATAATCTTTCAAAGTGCGATTTGATTAGGATGCAGGCAATATCAACAAAAATTTATTAAAGCATGGGATTCATGATTGAGGATGACTTGCTTGATACAAATAGACTCTCTTTAGGCAAAAAGAGTATCCATGGAGAGGAACGTCATATCTTGTTTGGAAGATGCGAAATATCAGGAAAGTATTTTGCGGATCGTCTATACGATTAAGACAACTGAGATAGGGGAAAAATTAATCCGTCCTATAAGTGCTTATGATATGAGTAGAACGGATAAAAAACTATTTCTCGAAAAGGGGAGGAAAAAGATGAAAAGAAAAACTAGAAAAATAATTAACTCTGTCAGTGAGATACAAAAATTCATGTCAGAAGATGAGGAGCGAGCCTGGTGGGTAGATCATGATTTCAGTGAGAAATTTTATAAAGAATTAAAGGATACTGCAAAACAATTTGATGAATTGTTACCACTTCCCCTAAGTAGGGTATCAAAAAATTGGCCCATGGTTAAATCCTTTAATTATTAAACGGGACCGTGCATCGTGAATCACGCAATAGGATATAAAAAAATTAACCAAAAGGAGGAAAATATATGATAAAACTTATTCGGATCGGAATAATCTTCGCATTAGGTGTAGCTTTATCTCCTTCATTGGGGTTTGCTGGGTCACTGAAAACTCAAGGGGTTTTTGGCCCATACTGGTTGTGCGATAGTATTCAACGGCAAGCTGATTGGACAAATTCAGTCGGGACTACCATCTTCATTAAGAAGATGGTGATATGGCTTGACCTGGACATCGGTGGCAAGTCTGAGATAAATGCGACGATCTATCGCTCTTCTGATTCTTCAGTAGTCGGCTTCGCGGACTGGAATCATTATGCCGAACCGACAACCTTGCATCAGGTGTTTTTTGATTACTCTCCAGATTTTTTTGTACTAGCTTCAGGAGACAATCTACGCCTGTTCTACTCCTGCACTAACGATGCTAATAATCCTCATGGTCAAGTGTCAGTGCTGATCATGTACACTACAGGGGCGCCTTAGTAAATGAAATTTTAAGGAAGCATCCCAATTCCGTGAGAGAAAATAATAAAGTGTACTGTGACCCTTAAAAAAGGGTCGCAGTATAGTATTTCAACATCTCTTCGGGGCAGGCTTGTTTCGAAATGTCAATATAAATACAATACTCCTTCATGGAGGATGAAAAGCAATACTATGTAGGTATCCTCACGAATAGATCGAATAAAGTGCTTTACGCTAAACTAACAATTAACCTTTTTCTATCCTGTTTTTTGAAGGTGTGGTATGAGCTGGTATAAGGGTGGTGCCAATCCTCTTCTTATGGCTATTACAATTCAAAGGGGAATGGGACACCTATTGGAAAGAGCAAAGAAATGAGTTTGCCAGATATGTTGCATGATCTTTATAACGGAAAAAATAGTAGAGGAAGGGTCACAGAGGAAATGTCAGGTTCCATAGCATCAAAAGCCGTGGTCTTGACTCATCAGATCCTGGCGGTTTGGCAACCATCTTATCCTTGCTCCTCCTGCCATTTATCCTAATGAGGTGGGGGAGACAAAGAATGGGAGTAGTAAAGGAGTGAAATCAAAAGTAGTAATTAAAGAATCTGATATACATCATCATCTTCGAG
>JACRHA010000042.1 GCA_016234185.1 Nitrospirota bacterium | reverse complement strand
GGCCATCATCTTGTCCTGAGATACAGAGGAGAGATCCATCACCCCCTTGAGTCTGCCGGGGAAGAGTATGCCCGCGGTTTCAAAGAAACACCGGGGATCATTTCCTCTGATGGGATATTCCTTGAAGGTCAGTCCCTATGGTATCCCTCTTTTGGCGATAATCTTCTGACCTTCACCCTGGATGTAGAGATCCAGGAGCCGTGGGGGGCCGTAAGTCAGGGAGAGCGGACAAGACACGAACAAAAAGGCGGGACCAATCATATACGCTGGGAATCCCCGGAACCCCAGGACGAGATCTATCTGATTGGAGGCCCCTTCACGGAGTATACCCGATCAATAGGTGATGTAGGGGCGACCGGTCGGTCGCCCGAAATTGAAGCCATGGTTTTTTTGCGGGGCACGAATAAAAAAGACGAGAAAGACGAAAAACTAGCCAAAAGTTATTTGGAGGCAACCTCGCAATATCTGGAGATGTATAGCAGACTCCTTGGCCCTTATCCTTACAAGAAATTCGCCCTGGTGGAGAACTTCTGGGAGACAGGATACGGCATGCCATCCTTTACCCTGCTTGGCCCCACTGTTATCCGTCTCCCCTTTATTATTCAATCCTCCTATCCCCACGAAATACTGCATAACTGGTGGGGAAACAGCGTCTATGTGGATTATCCTTCCGGAAACTGGAGCGAGGGACTGACCGCATATCTTGCAGACCATCTTGTCCAGGAACAGCATGGCACAGGGGCAGACTACCGGCGGTCCATATTGCAAAAGTATGCCGATTATGTTGCAGTAGCAAAGGAATTCCCACTTACCGAATTTCGCGAGCGCCATAGCGCGGCAACAGAGGCGGTGGGCTATGGCAAGACGATGCTCTTTTTTCATATGCTTCGCCAGCGACTCGGGGATGATACATTTATAAAGGGGCTAAGGGAATTTTATGAGAAAAACCGCTTCCATCGCGCAAACTTCGACGATATTCGCAAAGCCTCTGAAGAGGCCTCAGGTGAGGATCTGAAGGCCGGATTTAGGCAATGGGTGACAAGGACAGGCGCGCCTGCGCTTCGCATCAGTCAGGCAAGGGCCGAGCCCAAAGGCAAGGGCTATCTGCTCACCGCTGTTTTGGAACAAGTGCAGCCCGGCCAGGCATATTCATTGCGTGTACCGATCGCAATAGATCTTGAAGGGGAGGAGAAGGCATTTCAGACTACTGTGCAGACGGATAAGAAGATGTTTGAGCTCAAGTTTGATCTATCCTCCCGTCCTCTGCATCTCGATATAGATCCGGAGTTTGATCTATTCCGCCGTGTAGACCGCGCAGAGATACCGCCGGCCCTGACACAGGTCTTTGGCGCCGAAGAGGCGCTCATCCTGATCCCATCAGGCGCCGATAAAGAGCTGCGCGAGGCTTATCAAAAGCTGGCCGAATCTTTACAGAGATCACAGCCCTGGAAACTGGAGGTAAAATTAGACAGCGAGATGCCCTCTTTGCCTGGTGATCGTTCAATCTGGATACTTGGATGGGAAAACCGTTTTCTTAAAGAAGTCATAGCCCCCCTCTCTCCATATCAGGTTTCCATGAATGATTCCGATATCAGGATTGGGAATACCGAACTAAGGCGTGACAGGCATTCAATTGCGCTTACTGCCAGAAATCCTTCCAACCCTGATAAGGCACTGACCTTGGTGGCCACTGAGAACCCTGCTGCCCTGCCTGGCCTTAGCCGGAAACTGGTCCACTATGGCAAATACAGCTATCTTGGCTTTGAGGGAGACGAGCCTGCCAACATAGCGAAAGGGCAATGGCCAGTACTGGCATCTCCCATGTCGATTCCTGTAGAACAGGATGATGGATTCGTGGTTCAGCCTCCAAGGGCACAATTGGCCTCCCGAAGGGCGCTAGCCGATCTTCCCCCCGCCTTTTCAGAAGAGCGGATGTTAAAGGAGATCCGTGGGATGGCGAGTGAAGCGTTGCGTGGCCGCGGGCTCGGTACGCCGGAACTTGACTGGCATGGCCAGAGTTTCCAGGAAATAAATATAGATTGAGAGTAGGTAATTATAGTCTAATCTACAAATGGGAGGGGAAGAGGACATAGGAAGGCTATTGACTAATTTCATTATCTACCAGACACAATAAAATAACAGAACTTAGGTTGACATTGAATAAGTAAAGCGGCATCATAAAAAAGGATCTTTTACTCATGCACAAATAGGGATCGAGCTATGATTTTAAAAAATGAATTAAAACCCTTAAGAGAAGTCCTTAGCAAGTTTAGACATCAAGACAAGATCCTCATAGCCCTTCTTTATGGTTCATATGCCAGCGGTACACTCCATAAGAGGTCTGATATAGACTTAGCACTATTTATCAAGGCTAAGGATAAAGAAGAGGAGATAGAAATAATAGACGAGATCCTTATGTCTTCTGAAAAGGATATCTCTATCCTGAGACTTGATGACAATGACGAATCTCCCTTTGTTGTCAAGGAGGCGCTCAAAGGGATGCATCTGGCTGCACCTGATTCAGATACCTTCTATGAGGTATCTTGCAGGGTTCTTCACGATATCGAGGAGATAAGATTCAGGAGATCCTTAAGTGGTTGATAATAAGATAAAAAGGCTGTTTTCTTTTATAGATGAGACGATAGGATATTTTCTTTCAAGGGTAGAAGGTGTTGACATGGACCTATACTTTGCGGATAGAGATAAGAGGTATATTCTTGATAAAAGCATAAATGATATTATCCTATGCCTTGTAGATCTGGCTGAAGAGTGCCTAAAGAAAAACAAAAGGGATATTCCAGACACATATCGGGACACTATTCTTTCATGCCATGAATTTGTTGGAGATATTGTCTTGAAAATTGCACCGCTTGTGAAGCATCGCAACGAGACGATTCATCAATATCTAAAGATAAACTGGCAAAATATCATAACGGTAAAAAGTAGAGTTGGAGAGATAAGACAATTTGTCAATAAAATGAAAAAGCCTTTGCAAGAGAGTTAAGTGGTTGGCCGACTCCTTTACGGCAGATATGTCTTCATCGCCAAAAAACCCAAAAAGTCCTGAATGTATCCTGCATAAGATATACAAGTGGAGCGGAAAGCAGGGCTCGGCACGGGAATCTAGGATTGTTTTATTAATTGATTGTTTTTTAATTAGATTTGTGATAATTGTGTTTGAAATGGCTAAATGGAATAACCAGGAAGAAATCAGATTACTAAAGGATTATTTTGCTCAGAGAGATGATATCTCGATGGCCTTTTTCTTTGGTTCTTATGCAAGGGGGCAGGAGATGGTAGAATCCGATTTTGATGTTGCGGTATATTTCAAGGCTGAAAAAGGGGCTATGGAACATAAATGTGATCTTGATATCGAGAGTCAGATCTGGTCTGATCTATCGGCTATTGTTAAAAAAGAGGCGGATCTGGTCTGTCTGAATAATGCGCCGGCTTCTTTGGTGTCAAGCGTAGTAACAGAAGGGATACCCCTGGTAGTTAAAGATGAAAGATTATTTTGGGAGATCTATTTAAAGAAAAGCTCTGAGACAGAAGATTTTCTGGGGTTCTTAGAAGACTTTCGGAGAATAAAACAGGAGGCAAAATCTCTAACAAAAGAAGCAAGAGAGAGATTAACGTTAAGGATCGATTATTTAAAAGACGAGCTTAGCGATCTGGAAAGATTTAAGAGTTTAAGCTGGGAAGGATATACTAAAGACCGGGACAAGAGAAGGCTAATTGAAAGGTGGGCGGAAAATATCCTTAATGCTACTATTGACATAGCTAAGATTATCCTGGCTTCGGAGAAGAAGCTGATGAGCAGAACATATGAAGATGCGCTTCGCGATTTCGGAATCTTTTCCGGCTTGACGTTGGATGAAGCAAAACAATTTTCAAAATTTGCCGAACTCCGAAATATCTTAGCCCATGAATATCTGGAAATTCTTTATAAAAGAATCAAAAATTTTATTGACAAATCCCCTCCTTTATATAAAAAGATTCTGGATTTTCTGGAAGACTATTTAAAAAAAGATTAATACACTTCCTCTTCACCTACATCACCATCCACTGTGGATATGGGAGGGGCCGCGCACTTACGGCGTCAAGGCGCCTGATCTCATCATCGGTGAGATTGAGGGCAGCAGCCTTTAAGTTTTCTGAGAGCTGCCTTGTGTCTTTTGCACCCAGGATCACACTGGTAACATAAGGCCTGGCATTTAGCCAGGCAAGGGCAACAGTCGCCTCTCCTGTACCTCTTTTTTTGGCGATATCTGCAAGCAGGTCAAGAACCTTATCCCCATGTGCTGTATCAACGGGCGGGAAACCTCCATCCAGAGAGGCTGTCCTCCTCCCCTGGATCCCTTTTCTATATTTCCCGCTCAGATATCCCCCTGCCAAAGGGCTCCATGCAAGGATCCCTACCTTTTTATATTCACATAAGGGGACAATCTCATTTTCAATGTCCCTCCCTGCAAGGCTATAATAGACCTGCGCAGTCTCAAACCGGGCAATCCCCACTTTTTCTGAAACTGCGAGGCTTTCAGCCAGTTTCCAGGCGGCAAAATTGGAGCACCCTATATATCTCACCTTTCCTGATCTCACAAGGTCATCAAGGGCTCTTAGTGTCTCTTCGATAGGCGTGAATGGATCCGGGCTGTGCACCTGGTAGAGGTCAATATAATCAGTACGAAGGCGCTTCAGGCTTCTATCTATTGAATTTAGGATATGATGCCGGGAGAGACCAACATCATTGGGCTCATCGCTCATCTTTCCCCTGACCTTTGTGGCAATGATAAACTTGTGCCGCCTCCCTTCAAGGATCTTCCCCAGGATCTCCTCCGATTCACCAAAGCTATATATATCAGCAGTATCAAAAAAATTAATACCTGCATCGATGGCCTGGTCAACAATGGATGCTGCTTCTTTCTCAGAAAGACCTCCCAGGCCCCACTGGTTTTTCCCGAAGGTCATAGTCCCCAGGCAAAACTCTGAAACAAAGAGGCCGGTATTTCCCATTTTTTTCAGCTTCATAATATATAACCCCTTATACTATCCCTTAAGATTTATATACCTTAGCAAGGGAAAGCTCCTCCTCCCTGCTCCTCACATCCCCGTCAAGCCTCGCATCAAGGACCTTCCCCATGATCTCCTTGAAGAGAGGACCAGGGGCAAGCCCGATCCTCTTCAGATCACTTCCTGTAATAGATGTCTTTATGCCCTGGAGATTTGCAAGGTAAAGGGAGATGGCCTTCTTCACCTTGTCCTCTTTGGCCTTTGCCATCATCAGAATTAACAACTCAATGGAGACAGGCTTTAAGAGGTGGTATATCTCGCTGGGCCTGATATTCTTCTGCCTGTACAGCTTTATTGATATCCGCTTTATCTCATCCCTTCCATAGATGATCTTCTCTTCAAATTGGCCGGGGATCGTAAGCCGCCGGCATACCTCAACAATATATTCCTTTCCCAGCTCGTCCAGAAGGCCCATAAAATAGACCTGCCAGTTTATAACCGGCTTATCAAGATAGAGGAGTTTATGCCAGGCAATGACATCATTAATATTTGAAAAAAGGGCCTCAATATAGGTTGTCAACCTTATTCTGGGATGTATAAATTTTATTAAATCAAACTCATTCATCCTCCTTACGGCCCTTATGGGGTCAGGCTCTGAAAAGATCAGGACCAACTCGTCAAAGAGCCTGTGGCCCGAAAGTCTGTGGAATAGCTCCATCTTAACAGCGCTCTTGATCAGGTTCTGTGTATATTTCCCTATCCTGAAATTGAATCTCTGCTCAAATCTTATGGCCCTGAACACCCTTGTCGGATCCTCGATAAAACTTAGATTATGAAGGACCTTTATAGTCTTCTCCTTTATATCCCTCTGTCCGCCAAAGAAGTCTGTCAGATTTCCATAATTTCTCTTATTAAGTTTAATAGCAAGGGTATTAATCGTAAAATCACGCCTGTAGAGGTCTTTTTTTATAGAAGCCCTCTCAACTGTCGGGAGGGCCGTGGGATACTCATAATATTCCATCCTGGCAGTTGCCACATCAAGTTTAAATCCGTCCTGAAAGACAATAACGGCAGTCCCAAATCTATGGTGGCTTTTTATCCTTGCAGAGTGCCTTTCAGCAAACGTATTTGCAAAGGCTATCCCGTCACCTTCTATTACAATATCAAGGTCAAGGTTTGTCTGGCCCATCAGGAGGTCCCGTACAAACCCGCCGACTACATAGGCCGATACATCCATCTCGTCCGCCACAGACCCGAGACCTCTCAGCATCTCATCTATATGTACCGGGAGCTTTTCACTTAAAACAGATCTGAGATTTCTGCTATATGTATAATGATGCTCTCCCTCTTCATCGATGAGGCTAGGCTTCATTACTATATCATCATGGAGTGTCCTCAAAAGGTCGGTCCTTGTGATACCGCCGATAATCCTCCCTTCTTCGACAACAGGGACAAACCTCTGGTTGAGCTCAATCATCTTCGACTCAATATCCCTAAATGGTGTATCAGGGGCCGCTTCATATACGTCAGATTGCATAAGTTCCCTTACCTTTGCGGAACTTAAGCCGTGGAAGATCGATTTCTGGATCACCTCCCTCGTCATCAGACCGAGGAACCTGTCATTGTCCAATACGGGCAGCACATTAACCCCGTACCTGGTCATTAACCCCTCCGCATCAGTGACAACCTTATCCGCTTCGATTGTCTTAAGGGGAGAGGTCATTATCTCCCTGGCAACCACTTTATGCCTGACCTTCTCTTTCAAGATCTCAAGAAGCCTCTCTTCTACCTGTATTATAGTCAGGTCCTTTATGCTTGCCGATGCGGCGTTTCTGTGGCCGCCCCCGCCAAATTCTGATGCAATCTCGCCTACATCAATCTCCTCCCTCCTGCTCCTCGCAACCATCTGAACGGTGTCGGCCATATTTACAATGGCAAAAAGGACATCTATATTTTCCATGTCCCTTAGCTTATGGACAACGCTGGCCATCTCACCGATAAACTTGCTGCAACTCGCAGTAGCAACAGCCACCTTAACCCCTTCTATATAATAATCCCTTGCCGAGTGCAGGAGTTCGTCCAGGAGAGAGATCTCATCCGGCGAGAGATCCCTTGTTATATAACTGGAAACAACATTTAAGTCAGCGCCCTTCTTTAAAAGATAACTTGCGGCCATTAGATCCCTGTCTTTAGTGGAAGGAAATGTGAGCGAACCTGTCTCTTCATAGATACCAAGGGCGAGGATGGTCGCCTCAAAGGGGGTAATGGGGATCCTCTTCTTTTTCAGGATCTCAACCAGCAGAGTCGTAGTCGCCCCTATATCATCCAGTACCTCAACCTCACCATGGAGTTCACTGTCAGACGGGGGGTGGTGATCATAGATATGCATCTTAAGGCCATCCCTCTTTACTATCTCGGAAAACCTCCCTATCCTCCTTGGGTTTTTAGTGTCGACCAGTATGAGGGTGTCCACAGCATCAAGGTCGATATCCTTTATCTTGTCGAAAACCAGATGGTAGGCAGAAGAAAAATCCCTCATGCTCTTTTCCATTGATCCGGGAAATATCATTCTGGCACCGGGATATATCTTGCTTGCAGCCACCATCGAGGCAAGGCCGTCAAAATCGGCATTGACGTGGGTTATTATGACCTTCATAGGATTATTTTATCACAAGAGGATCTGGAGCGGGGATCACAAACGCAATCTCCATATAATGAAACGCCAATTGGGAGTTATTACCTGCTCAATTCAGAAACTGATGAAATCGGCCCTTTAAACCTTATATCCGAAAACTGTTTGAAGTGCTCTGTTCCACATTTTATTTTTATTTTTTCACTACCTCTTAATTCCTGACCTTTTTCTTTTGTCTCCGCCACAAAATAGACCTTCTTTTCCCCCTTGAAAACAATTGCCCAATCGGGATTATATGTGCCTATTGGGGTATTTATCTTGAACCAAAAAGGGAGCTTGAAAAAGAACGCGATGTTCTCGCTGCTCTCGCAATCTCTGGCAAACTGATTTTCAACAAATGAGATTTCCTGCCTGCGTGCCTGAATTGCAAAATACTTCTGGGCATTTGCAATTTCGGGCTTACGTGGATCACCATTCTGGGCAATAAGATAACAGGCAAATCGCGAAAGATGATAGTCATTAACCGTTTGCACTGCGCCCTTACCACCCTCGATCGGTTTGCCGGCGCCGGCAAAGTGATGGAAAGGCTCATTTCCTGATTGTTTGCAAGAGGTTATAGCCCTTTTAACAGCATCTTCAAAGCGTCTCCATTGCGTATATCCCAGGAGAGGCTGAATTTCGCGGGCACTCCAATATTCTGCACCATATTCATTTACTTTCTTCAGGTCTTCAAAAGACTTGCTTCCCATTGGCACCAAGCTCTTATCTGACATAATCCCTCCTGAAATAAAACAACAAAAGTATCGTATGCTTACAGTTCATATCGACTTAAAATCCACCCCCGCATCCCGCATCTGCAATACGGTGTTTGTCTTCAACTGGTCGTTGCCGGTGAACAGGCTATC
>JACRHA010000044.1 GCA_016234185.1 Nitrospirota bacterium | reverse complement strand
TATGAAAACACTAACAGAGATATTTGGGATTCCAGTTTATGCAAAGAGCACAAAACACTCTAAAAAACTATAATCACAGGGTTACATTTTAAATGACGCGATGATATAATCCAAAGTTACATTCTTAAATGATTTGACAGGGGATTTATTAAATTCTGTTATTCTAAACCAGTTTAGTATAATTCAAGGATTTTCAGAGTCCGACTCATAGCGATAGATGCCAAGATCAAAGAGCGGTTTGCCTGGCTAAATGGAAAGATTAAGCAGATTTGGCAACCTTCGCCTTTTCCATCTTTGTCTCCTTCTTCCCCTCCTGCTCCTTCTTCTTCATGACAACCAGTTCCACCATGGCCATGGGGGCGCCATCACCAAGCCTGTTCCTGGTCTTGATAATCCTTGTGTATCCCCCATTCCTCCCGTCAAATCTCTTTGCGACATCATCAAACAGCTTGGCAACAACCTCCTTTGTTCTAATGTAGGCAAGGGCCTGGCGACGCGCATGGAGGTCATCCCTCTTGCCCAGGGTGATCATCTTTTCTGCAATGGAACTTATCTCCTTTGCCTTTGCCTCCGTAGTCTCTATACGTTCAATATCCAGCAAAGATGTAACAAGGCTCTTAAATAGTGCCCGCCTGTGTCCTGTATTCCTCCCAAGTTGTCTTCCATCTTTCTTGTGACGCATCCCTTCCTCCTTTATTCCTTTCCGGCCCTTCCACTGACCATCTTCTCATCTATCTCCATCCCAAGAAAGAGGCCCATTTCCTCCAGGATCTTCTTGATCTCGTTAAGGGATTTCCTGCCAAAATTCTTTGTCTTCAGCATCTCGGGCTCTGTCTTCTGTACAAGCTCGGCTATTGTCTTGATATTGGCATTTTTTAGGCAATTTGCAGCCCTTGCTGA
Organism: Nitrospirota bacterium; assembly: GCA_016234185.1. Taxonomy (GTDB): domain Bacteria; phylum Nitrospirota; class Nitrospiria; order JACRHA01; family JACRHA01; genus JACRHA01. The sequence goes on along the minus strand of JACRHA010000044.1, from coordinate 30,874 downwards.
AAGTTCAAGTTCATTCACAGATTTAAAGAGGCTCCTGTTATGCATGGTAGTTGCAGCCTCTTCCTTGGGCTCAAGAGATTCCTCATCCTCATCGAAGTTTATAAATATCGTGAGATGATCTTTGAATATCTTGGCGGCGAAGGCAAGGGCATCTGCCGGTTTAATTCCACCATCGGTCCAGATCTCCACGGTAAGCTTATCATAATCAGTAACCCTCCCGACCCTTGCGCTTTCCACCTTAAAATCGACCTTCTGTATGGGGGAGAAGATGGAGTCGATCGGTATCATGCCAATAGGCATCCCCTCTTCCTTGTTCCTCTCTGCTGAAACATAACCCTTGCCCCGTTTGACGGCCATCTCGATATCAAGCTTTGCATCCCTGTCAAGGGTTGCAATATGGAGGTCCGGATTTAATATCTCAACATCTGCATCATGAGTAATATTGCCTGCCTTGGCATCGCCTAATCCATTTTTTCTGAGGTGGATCGTCTTAGGTTTATCCGAATGGAGCTTTAATCTTAGATTTTTTATATTAAGTATGATATCAGTGACATCCTCCTTGACCCCAGGTATTGTCGAAAACTCATGGAGAACCCCTTCGATTTTTACTGATGTCACGGCAGCACCCTCTATAGATGAGAGGAGTATCCTCCTTAAGGAATTACCTATTGTAATCCCGAATCCCCTTTCGAACGGCTCGGCAGAAAACTTGCCATAGGTATCCGTCAGGGTCTCCTTTTCGGACTCAAGGGCCATCGGAACCTGAAAATCCTTCGTCTTTGCAATCATATATCCTCCTTAAGGCATATATAACATAAGAGGCACCAAAACTCACGCCCTCTTATGAGCATTTACAAGCTACGGATGTTGGCTACATCCTTTCTTTCCGGGTCCTGCTATTTGCCCACTATTAAAAAATACGTGCACCGCTTTTGCCCTAAGCCGGCGGAACTCCATGCATATGTAGAATCTATCTGGAATATAGTTCAACTACCATCTGCACATTAACGGGAAGTTCAATTTCATCCGCTACAGGTATTGCCCTGACCCGTCCCTGCATGGTCGTTCTATTTAGCTCAAGCCATGACGGCAGCCCCCTTGTATCCAGCCCTTCAAGGGCCTTCTGGATCGGAACAATACCCCTGCTCTTCTCTTTTACCTCAATGGTATCTCCCTCTTTCACTTGACAGGAAGGTATATTTACCTTCCTCCCGTTTACCAGGATATGGCCATGATCCACCAGTTGCCTCGCCTCTTTCCTGGATGACGAAAAACATATCCTGTATACCACATTGTCAAGTCGCCCTTCCAGAAATTGGAGAAGATAATCCGTGGTAACGCCCTTCTTTCTGGCGGCCTTATGAAAATAGCCCGAAAACTGCCTTTCAAGAAGACCGTACATCCTTCTTAGTTTCTGCTTTTCTCGCAGTTGCGTATTATATTCTGAAATCCTTGGTCTTCCCTGCCCATGCTGTCCCGGCGGATAAGCCCGCCTCTCCACCGCGCATTTCTCGGTGTAACACCTGGTGCCCTTGAGGAAGAGCTTTGTACCCTCTCTCCTGCACAACCTACATACTGAACCTATGTATCTTCCCAATTAACTCCTCCAAGATTCCTGCTACACCCTTCTCCTCTTGGGTGGCCTGCACCCATTGTGAGGAATTGGAGTAACATCCTTTATCATATTTATCTTCAGGCCGGCAGCCTGAAGAGCCCTGATTGCCGATTCCCTGCCGGCACCGGGCCCTTTAACATATACCTCAACCTGCCGCATCCCATGATCCATTGCTTTTTTAGCCGCTGTATCTGCAACCCTCTGTGCAGCAAAAGGCGTAGACTTTCTGGAACCCTTAAAACCCTGATTACCTGCACTCGACCAGGAAAGGACATTTCCGGTCATATCTGTAATCGTTATAATAGTATTGTTGAATGATGCCTGGATATGGGCTATGCCAGACTGGACATTCTTTTTTTCCTTCTTCTTACCCTTCTTCATTCATAACACCTCATCATCATCTTTTAAGCGGTCTTCTCCTTCCTTATCTTCATCCCTATGGACTTCTTCGAACCCTTCCTTGTCCTTGCGTTTGTCTTGGTCCTCTGTCCCCTCACCGGAAGACCCCTCCTGTGCCTTAACCCCCTATAGCTCCCTATGTCCATGAGTCTCTTTATACTCATGGAGATCTCACGGCGCACGTCTCCTTCCACCTTGTAATCCCGCTCGATGATCTCCCTTAGCCTGATAATCTCATCTTCCTTCAGGTCCTTTACTCTGGTGTCAGGATTTACCCTGGCAGCGTCCAGGATCTTACTTGAAGAAGGGCTGCCAACCCCAAATATATAGGTAAGGGCTATCTCAACCCTCTTGTCCTTAGGAAGATCTACGCCCGCTATCCTTGCCACTTAAGCCTCCTTTATCCCTGCCTCTGTTTGTGCCTCGGGTTCTCACAGATTACCCTGATTACACCCTTGCGCTTAACCACCTTACACTTGGAACAGATAACCTTTACCGATGATCTAACCTTCATATACTAACCCTTCCCCAATACCTATTTTTTTAGGGGCTAGCGTCGCCCCCTCCGAAGGCGAAAGCCGCATCGGAGCCTCCCCCTCAACGCTCGCCTTGCTCGCTTAGTAGATACCCACGGTCTTGCCCGTGGATATCTACTTAAACCTGTACGTAATCCTTCCCCTTGTGAGATCATAGGGCGATAGCTCAACTGTCACCTTATCGCCCGGCAGTATCTTTATGAAATGCATCCTCATCTTTCCGGAGATATGCGCTAATACCTTATGTCCATTCTCAAGTTCGACCCTGAACATAGCATTGGGCAGGGTCTCCATTATCGTTCCCTGTACCTCAATGGCATCTTCTTTAGGCATAATCAATACCCTTTTAAAATATTGTCAGGATCATCGGCCCTTTTCCGGTTATAGCTACAGTATGCTCAGCATGGGCAGAAAGACTCCCGTCTTTCGTTACCGCTGTCCAGTTATCATCTAATATCCTTGTTGCAGCCCCACCCATATTAACCATGGGCTCTATTGCAAGCACCATCCCCTCTTTCAATCTGGGCCCTTGTCCACTGGCCCCAAAATTCGGTACCTGGGGTTCTTCATGCAGATTCCTCCCGATGCCGTGGCCAACAAAATCATATACAGCAGAATATCCTGCCCCTTCCACATGAGACTGTATTGCCCACGATATGTCACCAAGCCTTTTCCCTGGCTGTGCCTCCTCTATCCCCCTGTAAAGCGACTCCTCTGTTACCTTAACGAGCCTTTCCGCCTCCCTGCTTATCTTTCCTACCCCTATGGTCAAAGCGGCATCACCATAATAACCATCATGTATTGCACCCAGATCAAGGCTTATTATATCACCCTCAGCAAGCCTCCTCTTAGAGGGGATCCCGTGTACTACCTCCTCGTTTATTGAGGTGCAGAGGGTTGCCGGATAACCCCTGTATCCCTTGAATGCCGGTTTTGCTCCCTTGCTCAGTATATATTCCTCTGCTATCCTGTCCAGCTCTTCTGTCGTTATCCCGGCCTTAATTTCTTTTTTCAGTTCCTTTAATGCCCCAACCACAACCCTGCATGCAACCGATATCTTTTCAATCTCCCGATCTGACTTCAGGATAATCATCATCTGCCCTGGATACTTCCCTGTCGACCCTTTTTGTTATCTCTTCTATCTTCCCAAGACCATCAATCCTGGATATCAATCCATTTGTATTATAATATGCAATAAGGGGTTCTGTCTCCTCTCTGTACACCTTCAGCCTGGCCTTCACCGTTTCTTTCCTGTCATCGCTTCTCTGGATAAGATTTCCATTGCATGAATCGCACTTACCATCCTTCACGGGAGGATTAAACTCGATATGATAGACCCTCTTACATCCCTCGCAAGACCTTCTTCCTGAAAGACGCCTTATCAGTTCATCGTCCCCGATCTCAAAGAAGAGGACCCTGTCAATCAATTCCCCTCTCTGTTTAAGGATTTTCTCCAGGGATTCAGCCTGCAACATGCTGCGCGGAAAACCATCAAGTATATAACCCTTTCTGCAGGAATCCGTCCCAAGCCGCTCCCTGACCAACTCCACAACCAGGTCGTCAGGAACCAGTCTCCCGCTATCCATATACTCCTTTGCCTTAAGCCCAAGGGGGGTCTTTTTTCCAACTGCATCCCTAAGTATATCTCCTGTCGAGATCTTGTCTGTCTCGTACCTATCGGACAGGATCTGGGCCTGTGTGCCTTTTCCTGCACCCGGAGGCCCAAGAAGTATCAGCCTCATCAGCCAGTCCTCCCCCTCAGCCTTCCCTTCTTCATAAAACCTTCATAATGCCTTGTGATAAGGTGGGATTCGATCTGCTGGGCTGTATCAAGTGCGACACCTATTACAATCAGCAAGGAGGTCCCGCCAAAAGAAAATGGAACTCCTAACCTGTAAATCAGTATCTCGGGGATCACACATACAACAGACAGATATACGGCCCCGACAAAGGTGATCCTTGTCAGTACCTTATATATATAGTCAGTTGTCTTCTGTCCGGGCCTTATGCCCGGAATGAAACCTCCGTACTTCTTCATATTGTCTGCGATATCCACCGGATTTAAGACTACTGCAGTATAGAAGAAGGCGAAGAATATTATTAATCCGACATATAGAATCGTATGAAAGACCGACCCCGGGGAGAGGTTCCTTCCGAAGGCCTGTATCCACGGAACAGTGATAAATCCTGCAACTGTTGCCGGGAATGCAATGAGCGAGGAGGCAAAGATAGGAGGGATCACCCCGGCCGTATTGATCTTGAGGGGTATGTGCGTGGACTGTCCTCCATAGACCTTCCTTCCGACAATGCGCTTGGCATACTGTACAGGAATCTTCCTCCTGCCGCTTTCAAGAAAGACGATAGCGCCAATAACGGAGACTATCATTATACCCAGAATGAGCAAAAAGATGAGATTAAGCTGGCCGGTCTCAAAGAGCCGATATGTATTTATAATGGCATTTGGCAGTCTGGCGGCTATCCCTGCAAAAATAATAAGCGAGATCCCGTTCCCGATCCCTCTTTCAGTCATCTGTTCCCCAAGCCACATAAGGAAGGCAGTGCCGGCCGTCAATGTAATCACCGTCATAATGCGGAATGACCATCCCGGAAACTGGACAAAAACCCCCTTGTTCATCCCCTCAAGACCAACTGCTATGCCAAAGGATTGGATAATGCTTATCAATATCGTCCCGTATCTTGTATACTGAATGATCTTCTTTCTTCCCCTCTCCCCCTCCTTTGCCAGTTTGGCCAGAGAAGGAACCACCACTGTCAGAAGTTGCAGAATAATGGAGGCACTTATGTAAGGCATGATCCCCAAGGCCAATATAGTCAACCTTGACAGTGCACCCCCTGAAAATATATCGAGGAAACCTAAAAGCGCCCCGCCTTTCTCCTTCAAAAACTGACTTAGGGCTTCATTGTTTATCCCTGGCGTGGGTATATGGGCGCCTACCCTGTATACTGCAAGCATAAGGGCGGTAAAGATTACCCTTTTCCGTAGTTCCTGGATCTTAAAGATATTTTGGATGCTGGTTATTAGCCTTTCAAGCAACTACAATACCTCCGCCTTCCCACCAGCGGCCTGAATCTTTTCCAAAGCGCTCTTGCTAAACTTATGGGCCTTGATCGTCAACGGCTTATTCAACTCCCCATCCCCAAGTATCTTAATGGCCTTTGCCGATTTCTTTATTATCCCTGCCTCCTTTAAGAGATCTGGGGTTATCGCCTCTTTATTGTCAAACCCTTCCAGTTTCTCCAGATTTATGACGGAAAAATCCTTCTTGAAGATATTGACAAACCCCCTCTTTGGCATCCTTCTTACCAGGGGCATTTGCCCGCCTTCAAACTCAGCTCCCTTCCCCGCACCCGATCTGGACTTATATCCCTTATGTCCCTTGCCTGACGTCTTCCCATGTCCCGACCCGGGGCCCCTTCCAACCCTCTTCGGTTTCTTTTTCGACCCCTTCTGCGGACTTAATTCACCTAATTTCATGACTCCTTCACCTCCACCAGATGGGGAATCTTATTTACCATCCCCCTGATCTCAGGGATGTCCGGAAGGACTACACTGCTGTTTATCCCCCTAAGTCCCAACCCCCTCACTACAAGCCTCTGCTTCTCCGGTCTGCCTATACAGCTTCTTTTCAGGGTGATTGTTAAGGTCTTTTTCTTCTTCATTCTACTCCCCTAGCCGGCCTCGATGACCTCGGTCTGCCTTGACCTTTTTATCTCCTCTGAATCCCGTAATTTGCTCAGGCCATCCAGCGTAGCCTTCACTACATTGAGTGGGTTCCCGCTACCAAGACACTTGCTTATTATATTCTGTATCCCGACCTTCTCCATAACAGCCCTTACAGCCCCTCCGGCAATTATTCCTGTGCCGGCTGCTGCAGGCTTAAGAAGTACATCCTCTGCCCCAAAATGACCAACAACATCAAATTGGATCGTTGAATTCCACAATGGTACCTTGATCAGGCTCTTTTTTGCCTTCTCAACAGCCTTTCTTATAGCCTCCGGCACCTCTTGGGCCTTGCCTTTCCCTGCCCCAATAAATCCATTCCCGTCACCAACTACAACAAGGGCAGTAAAACTAAACCTCTTCCCGCCCTTTACTACCTTGGCTACACGGTTTATGTATATAACCTTATCTTTTAGCGCCAGTTCATCAGGTTTAACCCTCTCCAAAAATCTCTCCTTTAGAAATCGATTATGATTATGTTAAAAAACAAGTCCTGTCTCTCTTGCCGATTCAGCAAGGGCCTTTATCTTTCCATGATATATATAGCCGCCCCTGTCAAATACTACCTTTGTAATATTCGCTTCAAGTGCCCTCCTGGCAAGCAGTTGACCTACCTTCTTGGCAGCATCAATATTGCCCCCCGTTTTGATATCCTTTGCGAGTCCTTTATCCAGACTGGATGCACTAACCATGGTCCGTCTGGCCAGGTCATCTATTATCTGTGCATATATATTAGTATTGCTCTTAAATACATTTAACCTTGGAAGATCCGGTGTCCCGAAGATCTTCTTTCTGATCCTCCGGTGTCTCCTCTCCCTCGCCTTGATCTTTTTATTCATATTCAGAATCATAGTTGCTATTTTCCTTTTCCTGTCTTTCCCTCTTTCCTTATGATCTTTTCATTGCTATACTTTATACCCTTCCCTTTATACGGCTCCGGTTTCCTGATTGCCCTTATGTTAGAAACAACCTGCCCTACCAGGAATTTATCGATCCCCCTGATAGTAATTATTGTCTGCTTGTCAACTGAGGCGCTTATTCCATCAGGCAATGGAAAGTTTACAGGATGGGAAAATCCGAGATTCAATACCAGCGTCTTTCCCTGGACCTGGGCCTTGTAACCAACTCCGTTTATCTCCAGAACCTTTTCGTACCCCTTCGTAACGCCGTCGATCATATTGGCTATCTCGGTCCGCGTAACACCGTGAAGGGACCTGTCCTCTCTTTCATCAGACGACCTAGATACTACTATACTTCCATCTTCCATGGAGAGATTAATTTTCGAAGAGACATCCCGGCTGAGGCTCCCCTTGGGTCCCTTTACGTCTACATGGTTCTTAGAGATCTTAGCCTCTACCCCTGAAGGTATCAATATCTTTCTTTCACCGATCCTGGACATTCAACCAACCCTACCAGACATAACAGATTACCTCCCCGCCGATATTGTTCTTCCGGGCCTCCTTATCAGTCATGATCCCGCTGGATGTCGAAACTATGGCAATTCCAAGGCCCCTCTTTACCGGTGGAATCTCTTTTGTGCCGGCATAGACCCTTCTTCCCGGCTTACTAACCCTTGTGAGTCCGCTTATAACCGGCCTCTCTTCTTCAGTATATTTAAGGAAAAGCCTCAGGACATCCAGTCCCTCCTCCTTTGTAGATTTAAACCCCTTTAAGAATCCTTCTTCCCTCAATATCCGGGCAATCTCCACCCTTATCCTCGAGGAAGGAAGATCAACCTCTTCAATGCGCCTCATGCCTGCGTTCCTGATCCTAGTAAGCATATCGGCAATAGGATCTGTCATTGTCATAGATCTACTCCCATAAAACTACCAGCTTGATTTGATTACCCCAGGTATATCCCCTCGGAGACTTAGGTTCCTGAAACAGATCCTGCACATGTCAAATTTCCTGAGATATCCCCTGACCCTGCCGCAAATCGGGCACCTATTGTATTCTCTTACCTTAAATCTTGAATCTTGCTGAGCCTTTATTATAAGCGCTTTTCTAGCCACCTTTTCCCCTCAATTCCTAAATGGCATTCCAAGGAGCCGCAGGAGTGCCTTGGCCTCCTCATTAGTTCCGGCCGTGGTTACAATAGTTATGTCCATCCCGTGTACAGCCATAATCTCATCATATTTTATCTCAGGAAATATCAGCTGCTCTTTTAAGCCGAGTGTATAGTTTCCATTTCCATCAAAAGACTTACCTGATACACCCCTGAAATCCCTTATCCTGGGAAGGGCTACGTTAAGAAGCCTCTCCAGAAATTCATACATCATATTTCCCCGTAAGGTCACCTTGCACCCTATCGGCATACCCTCCCTAAGCTTAAAACCGGCAATAGACTTTTTTGCCTTTGTCAAAAGCGGTTTCTGTCCGGTAATAAGAGAGATCTCCTTAACTGCCGCATCTAACATCTTAACGTTTGCTATGGCCTCGCCCATGCCTACATTTATCACAATCTTCTCCAATCGAGGCACTTCCATCGGATTCTTGTAGGAGAACTCCTTCCTTAAGGCCGGAACCACTTCTTTTTTGTAGACACCCTTAATCCACGCCATCTACCTACCCCTTATCTATCTATAGGGGCTAGCGTCGCCCCCTCCAAAGGCAAAGCCTTTGGAGCCTCCCCCTCATGCTCGCCTTGCTCGCTAGCCCTTATCTATGATCTCCCCGCATTTCTTGCAATATCTAAGCTTCTTACCCGAATCGATAACCTTTATCCCGGTCCTGGATGGCTTGCTGCAGCTGCCGCATATAACCATTACGTTGGAGATATCTATCGGGTTCTCCCTTTCTATGATTCCACCCTCTTTGTATCTCTGACTCGGTTTCGTATGCCTCTTGATCAGATTTAACTTCTCAATTAAGACCCTATGTTCCTTAGAGTTTACAGAAAGGACCCTCCCGGACTTCCCTGTCTCCTTACCGGTTATGACCATTACCTGATCACCCTTCTTTATGTGTACATTCAATCCCATCTTAATCCCTTTATCCTTACAAGACCTCTGGTGCCAGCGATATTATCTTCATGAACTTCTTCCACCTCAGTTCTCTTGCTACGGGCCCGAAGATCCTGGTGCCGACCGGCTCTCCCTGGGCATTTATAAGTACCGCAGCATTATTGTCAAATTTAATGTAGGAACCATCACTCCTCTTTACGCTTTTTACCGTCCGCACAACGACTGCCTTTGCCACCTCGCCCTTCTTTACTGTGGCCTCCGGAGCTGCCTCTTTGACGGTAACCACTATTATATCGCCCAGTGAGGCATACCTCCTCTTTGAACCACCCATGACATGGAAGCACATTACCTTCTTTGCCCCCGAATTATCCGCAACATCCAGCATTGTATGGAGTTGAATCATCTCTCTTAAGCCTCTTTAGCAGCCGCGCTTGGCGTATCCAAGCCGGACCTTCCAACTATCTCAACAACCCTCCACCTCTTATCCTTACTGAGAGGTCTTGTCTCTTCCATCCTGACCCTATCACCTAAGCGGCATTCATTCTTCTCGTCATGCACCTTGAATCTTCTTACCTGCTTTATGATCTTTTTATATCTTGGATGGCTAAAAATCCTTTCGATCACAACTATACGTGTCTTATCCATACCTGTATTTACTACTTCGCCAATGCATGTCTTTCTCTTTCCCATCTTAATCAGCCCGATCTTTTCTTTTCATTTAAGATTGTCTCTATCCTTGCTATATCCCTTCTTACTTGCCCGAATCTCGCAGGGTTTTCATTCTTTCCCGATACATGCTGAACCCTTAAGTTAAAGAGTTCTCTTTTCAGGTCCAGCCTCTTTCCCATCAACTCTTCTTTTGTAAGATTACGTGTCTCTTTCATGTCCATTAGAATTCACCCCTTACCACAACTTTGGTAGCGATCGGGAGTTTGTGTGAGGCCAGCCTAAATGCCTCTTCCGCAGTCTCTTTAGGCACTCCATCCATCTCATATAGGATCCTGCCGGGCTTAACCACTGAAACCCAGTATTCCGGATTCCCCTTCCCCTTTCCCATCCTGGTTTCTGCCGGTTTTTTTGTGATGGGTTTATCGGGGAATATCCGTATCCAGACCTTTCCCCCCCGCTTAACATGTCTGGTTATTGCAATCCTGGCGGCCTCTATCTGCCGTGCAGATATCCATCCAGGCTCCAATGCCTTCAACCCGAACTCCCCAAAGCTAAGATCAGAGCCCCTGTATGCCTTTCCCGTCATCCTCCCTTTATGCATCTTCCTGTGTTTTACCTTCTTAGGACTAAGCATTTATAGGCTCTCCGAACCCGGCGCTCTCTCTTTCCTTTGTGCCTTCAGGTATAATATCACCCTTGTATATCCATACCTTCACCCCGATCTGGCCCATCATGGTCCTGGCCTCAGCAAACCCATAATCGATATCAGCCCTAAGTGTATGAAGGGGCACGCGTCCCTCCCTGTACCACTCTGTCCTCGCAATCTCCGCACCAGCGAGCCTTCCGGCACAGTTTATCTTTATTCCCTCAGCGCCAAGCCTTAGGGCAGCGGCAACAGACTTCTTCATCGCCCGTCTGAAAGCCACCCTCTTTTCAAGTTGCATGGCAACATTCTCTGCTACAAGCTGGGCATCCAATTCCGGTTTCTTTATCTCTTTGATATTTATATATATCTTCTTTTTTGTCAGGGTCTCAAGCTCATTCTTAAGCTTATCGACCTCTGTCCCTCTCCTTCCGATTATGATCCCTGGCCTGGCCGTACTAATAGTAATCTTTGCCTGATCAGCCGAACGCTCAATCTCGATCTTGGGGACACCTGCATGATACAGCTTCTCTTTAACTATCTTTCTTATCTTTAAGTCTTCATGGAGAAGACTGCTATATCCCTTCTCAGCAAACCACTTTGAATTCCAGGTTTTTATGTAACCGAGCCTATATCCTATAGGATGAACCTTGTGACCCATATCGTATTACCTGCCCCCCTTCTTCTCTTGTGCTCCCCCTTTGGGTGATAAGCCAAGGGTAATGTGGCTTGTTCTTTTCTTTATCGGATTTGCCCTTCCCATAGGACCGGGCTGGACCCTCTTTAATGTCGGTCCTCCGTTAACATATGCGGTAGAGACCCATAAGGTATCGGGATCCCCTATCTCCTTTACCTGGGCATTTGCCAGCGCCGATTTCAAAACTTTTTCAACTACCTTTGCCGCATGCCGCTTTAGAAATCTAAGCATATTTAAGGCCTCACCGGCCTGTTTATCCCTGATAAGATCTACTACGAGCCTTACCTTCCTCGGCGCCACGCGAGCATGTTTCAACGTTGCTTTAGCTTCCATCTTTCTTCTGTTTATCCCTTAAATATCTTCTTGTTTCTGTCCAATGACGGGACATTAGGAGGTCGCGTGATAATTATTTACGCACCGCCGGTGCCTTCTCCGTCTTCGCTGATCCGTGCCCTCTGAAGAATCTTGTCGGAGAAAATTCTCCGAGCTTATGTCCAACAAGATTCTCTGTTACGTATACCGGTATAAATTTCTTGCCATTATGTACTGCAAACGTATGGCCAATCATATCAGGTGTAATTGTGGATCTCCTCGACCAGGTCTTGATAATCTTCTTTTCATTGGCCTGGTTTAGCTTCTCAATCTTTTCAAGAAGACTCTTTTCGACAAAGGGTCCTTTTTTTACCGATCTAGGCATAGAAATACCTCAATAAAAATCATTTCCTCTTTCTGATAATAAATTTATCTGTCTCCTTGCGTCTCCTGGTCTTATAGCCCTTGGTCAGCTGTCCCCAGGGAGATACAGGATGGGGATTACCCTGCCCGGCTTTTCCTTCCCCTCCACCATGGGGATGGTCAACCGGATTCATTGCAACGCCCCTTACTTTGGGCCGCCTTCCTAACCACCGGGATCTGCCGGCCTTACCGATAGAAACATTTTCGTGATCGGAATTTCCTACTTGTCCGATAGTTGCCATACACTCCTTGTGGACCATCCTTACCTCGCCGGAGGCAAGCTTCAGATGTACATAGTTCCCCTCTTTTGCTGTAAGCTGAGCGCCATTACCTGCGCTCCTGGCAATCTGTCCACCCTTTCCCTTCCGTAACTCTATATTGTGAATGGTGGTGCCAAGGGGTATGTTCATTAATGGGAGGGCATTTCCTGTCATTATCTCTGCATCCTTGCCCGACATAACAGTATCTCCAACCTGCAACCCCTCCGGAGCAATAATGTATCTTTTTACCCCATCGGAATAATTAAGGAGGGCAATTCTTGCGGATCGGTTAGGGTCGTACTCTATGGCCGCAACCTTGGCTGGTATATCCTCCTTGTCCCGCCTGAAATCAACTATCCTGTAAAGCCTCTTATGCCCCCCGCCTCTGTGGCGGATCGTCATTTTGCCGATATTATTCCTTCCTCCGGAGGGGGGAAGGAATACACTAAGGCCCTTCTCCGGCTTTTTCTTTGTTATTTCATCGAAGGTCAATACGGTCTGCGACCTTCTTCCTGGCGATGTAGGTTTATATTCCTTTATCGGCATCTGCTCTTTCCTTACATACCCTCAAAAAGTTCAAGTTTTTCACCCTTTTTCAGGGTGATTATAGCCTTTTTCCAGTCCGGTCTCTTTCCGGCAAATCTGCCAAGTCTCTTCTTCTTGCCAAGAAGGTTCATTACATTAACAGATGCAACCTTAACCTTAAATGCCTCCTCAACAGCCTTCTTTACCTCGATCTTATTTGCCCTCTTGTCAACAACAAAGGAGATCCTGTTTTCGCTCTCCTTCAAGGCCGTCATCTTTTCTGTAAGCAAAGGCTTAATCAGTATGTCGTATGGACTTCTACTCATGACCATGTCCCGGCCAGCTTTTCAACGTCCTTTTTATTTATCAAGAGATACTTATGGTAGAGGATATCATACAGATTAAGGCGGTTTATCTGGATAACTTTTACATTTTGTATGTTACCAGCTGCCCTCTCTATCTTTTCATCCACTCCATCCAGTATTATCAATGTCTTCTCCTTTAAGCCCAACTTTTCCAGTCTCTCACAAAGGAGCTTTGTCTTTGCCTCGGGGAGCGAAATATCGTCAACTACTACGAACTCGCCATCATTTAATTTTGCTGTAAGGGCACTTGCTATTGCTGCCCGATGCTTCTTTTTTGGGATATTATAAGAGTAGTCTCGCGACAACGGACCAAAAGTGGTTCCCCCTCCCTTCCAGAGCGGAGACCTTATCGAACCTGCACGGGCCCTTCCCGTCCCCTTCTGTTTCCATGGCTTCTTCCCGCCGCCAGACACAAGACCCTTGGTCTTCGTTGACGCTGTCCCCTGCCTCATTGAGGCCATCTGCATCACCAAGACCTCGTGGACAAGGGGTTTATTTATATCTGTAGCGAATAACCGATCACTGAGGCCCATTATTCCAACACCCTTCCCTTCGCTATTCTTTACCTCAATTTCCGGCATCTTTGCAGTACCCTTCCTATCCCTTTACTGATCTCTTGATAATCAATAATCCGCCCGGGCTCCCGGGAATAGCACCCTTTATAAAGAGGAGATTATTCTCCTTCTTAATATCAACTATCTCAAGGCCCTGGACTGTAACCCTCTCGGCACCCATATGCCCCGGCAGTCTCTTGTTCTTTCTCACCCTGGATGGGTGTGAACTGCCACTGCCGATAGAACCAGGCTCCCTGTGGAACATGGAACCGTGTGTAGCCGGACCGCCTGAGAAGTGGTGCCTCTTCATAACACCGGCAAAACCCTTCCCCTTTGATATACCGGTAACATCTACCATTTCACCGACTTTAAAGATATCAACATTGATCTCATTACCTACATTAAGTGCATCCATACCGCCCTTAAACTCCCTCAAATGCCTGCATGGATTTACATTTGCCTTTTTATAATGCCCCTTAACCGGTTTTGTTACCCTCTTCTCCTTGATCTCCCTGAAAGAGATCTGAACAGCATCATACCCATCACTGGTCTGAGTCTTTTTCTGAACAACCTTACATGGACCCGCTTCTACCACAGTAACCGGCGCAACCTCCCCATTTGGAAGGTATATCTGGGTCATTCCGAGTTTTTCTCCAATAATCCCTTCAATCATCTTTATGTCCTAATCCTTACAATAAACTAGAGTTTTATCTCCACGTCTACACCGGCGGAGAGATTCAATTTCATAAGGGCATCGACCGTCTCCGGGGTCGGCTCAAGAATATCAATCAGCCTCTTATGGGTCCTTATCTCAAACTGTTCCCTCGATTTCTTATCCACATGAGGCGAGCGGAGCACCGTAAACTTGTTTATCTTTGTAGGCAGCGGAATAGGTCCTGCTACCTTCGCCCCGGTCCTCTTCACCGTATCCACAATCTCCAGCAAAGACTGATCCAAGACCCTGTAATCGTAACCCTTTAGCCTTATTCTAATTTTCTGTCCCATAAGGTTCTCTATTTAAAGGGGCTTGCGTCGCCCCCTCCACCGGCAAAGCCGGATGGAGCCTCCCCCTCACACGCTCACGTTGTTCGCTATGTAAATACCCACAGGTTAGCTTGTGGGTATTTACTCTATCACCTCGCTGATCACACCTGCCCCTACGGTCCTGCCGCCTTCCCTGATGGCGAATCTCAGTTCCTTTTCCATGGCTATAGGCATGATAAGCTCTACTGACATACTTACATTGTCGCCTGGCATTACCATTTCAACACCATCAGGAAGCTTCACTACACCTGTCACATCTGTGGTCCTGAAATAGAACTGAGGCCTGTATCCGTTGAAGAAGGGGGTATGTCTTCCTCCTTCCTCCTTTGTCAGGATATACGCCTCTGCCTTGAATTTGGTATGGGGTGTGATGCTGCCGGGCTTAGCCAGTACCATACCCCTTTCAACATCTTCTTTTTTGGTGCCACGAAGAAGGACGCCTATATTATCCCCTGCCTGACCCTGGTCAAGTAACTTCCTGAACATCTCAACGCCTGTTACTATTGTTTTTTGGGTCGGCCTGATCCCTACTATCTCTATCTCATCTGATACTTTGACAATACCCCTCTCTACCCTGCCTGTCACTACCGTGCCCCTACCTGAGATGGAAAATACGTCTTCTAGTGGCATTAAGAAGGGCTTATCTATCTCTCTTTTCGGTGTCTTAATATAGCTGTCTACATTTTTAAGCAGGTCTAATACGGGTTTGCAGTTAGGACATGTATCTTTTCCGCATCCGCATTCAAGCGCCTTTAATGCAGAGCCTGCTACTATGGGTGTATCATCCCCGGGGAATTCATATTTACTTAGAAGCTCTCTTACCTCAAGTTCGACTAAGTCCATAAGCTCCTTGTCATCTACCATGTCGGCCTTGTTTAGGAATACTGTTATATAGGGCACGCCTACCTGCCTTGCAAGGAGTATGTGCTCTCTTGTCTGGGGCATGGGGCCGTCTGCTGCCGATACTACAAGTATGGCGCCATCCATCTGGGCCGCCCCTGTTATCATATTCTTTACATAGTCGGCATGACCGGGGCAGTCTACATGGGCATAGTGCCTGGCATCTGTCTGGTACTCAACATGGGCGATAGCGATTGTGATGCCCCGCTCTTTTTCTTCAGGGGCCTTGTCTATCTGGTCAAATGCCAGATAATCTGCCATCTTCTTTGCCGACAATACCTTTGTTATGGCAGATGTAAGGGTAGTCTTGCCATGATCAACATGCCCTATTGTGCCTACGTTTATGTGAGGCTTTGTTCTCTCAAACTTCGCCTTTGCCATATCCCCTCCTTATACCTTAAACCTTATACTTTAAAGAACCGGTGGCGCCATCTCAGTGCCACAAACTATCCTCCCTGAGCCTTCGCAACTATCTCATCTGAAATATTCTTCGGAACCGCCTCATAGTGCAGGAACTGCATGGTAAAGATGGCCCTGCCTTGTGTAAGCGATCTGAGATCAGTTGAGTAACCAAACATTTCAGAGAGCGGGACCATTGCCTCGATAGCCCTGGCATTACCCCTCTGCTTCACTTCCTGTATCTTTCCTCTTCTTGAATTTATATCACCTATGACATCGCCCATATACTGCTCAGGCACAATTACTTCCAAGGACATTATAGGTTCAAGCAACACCGGATTGGCCCTCTTTGCCGCATCCTTGAATGCCATGGAGCCCGCAATCTTGAAGGCCATCTCGGAGGAATCAACGTCGTGATATGAACCGTCGGTAAGCACCACCTTTACATCGACCATCGGATAACCGGCAATGACCCCATTTTCGGCTGCCTCCCTTACCCCCTTTTCAACGGCAGGTACATACTCTCGCGGTACAGACCCTCCAACAATCTTATTCACAAAGATAAATCCCTCGCCAGGCTTTTGCGGTTCTACCTCAAGGAATACATGACCATACTGACCTCTGCCGCCTGTCTGTCTGATATACTTGCCTTCTGCCTGGGCCTTACCCTTTACAGCCTCTTTATATGCAACCTGTGGTTTGCCGACATTCGCCTCTACCTTAAACTCACGGAGGAGTCTGTCAACTATAATCTCAAGGTGGAGTTCCCCCATCCCCGCAATAATAGTCTGGTTTGTCTCCTCATCAGTTGATACCCTGAATGATGGGTCCTCATGGGCAAGTTTGCCAAGAGATATACCAAGTCTCTCCTGATCCTGTTTTGTCTTGGGCTCAATAGCCATTGAGATGACCGGTTCCGGAAATGTCATCACCTCAAGGAGTACGGGATGCTCCTCGTCGCAGAGGGTATCCCCTGTACTGCTGTTTTTCAGACCAACTGCAGCAGCGATGTCACCAGCATACGCCTCTTTTACTTCTTCCCTCTTATTGGCATGCATCTTTAAAAGACGTCCTATCCTTTCCTTGCTCCCCTTGGTGGAGTTGTAGACATACGACCCTGACATAAGGATGCCGGAATATACCCGAAAATACGTTAACTGACCGACAAAGGGGTCGCTCATAATCTTAAATGCAAGGGCAGAAAAATAATCGTTATCATCATGCTTTCTGATAATATCCGCACCGGTATTCGGGTCTATCCCCTTTACAGGTTCAATATCCGTCGGTGCAGGAAGATAGTCTATTACCGCATCAAGGAGCGGCTGGACCCCTTTATTTTTGAACGATGCCCCGCAAAGGACAGGATTAATCTTCATTGAAATGGTTCCGGCCCTTATAGCCTTTTTTATCTCATCGGGACTAACATGTTCCCCATGGAGGTATTTCTCAAGGAGCGTATCATCAAACTCGGCAACTGACTCAAGCATCTTCTCCCTGTATTCCTGGGCCTGAAGAAGAAGATCTGCCGGTATATCTTCAATCGCATATTTAGCGCCCAGGGTCTCGTCATCAAAGACGATCGCCTTCATCTCAATAAGATCTATGGAACCCCTAAACCCTGCCTCCTTACCCATAGGAATCTGAATCGGGACAGGATTTGCACCTAACCTGTCAACCATAGACTTTACACTCTCAAAGAAATCTGCGCCAATCCTGTCCATCTTATTCATGAAGGCTATCCTCGGCACAGAATATTTATCGGCCTGACGCCATACTGTCTCAGACTGCGGTTCTACCCCCTGGACAGAATCGAATACTGCAATGGCCCCGTCAAGCACCCTCAATGATCTCTCTACCTCTATTGTAAAATCAACATGACCTGGCGTATCTATAATATTTATCCTGTTATCCTTCCAGAAGCAGGTTGTGGCAGCAGAGGTTATCGTTATTCCCCTCTCCCTCTCCTGCTCCATCCAGTCCATGACAGTAGTCCCCTCATCCACGTCTCCAATCCTGTGGGAAGATCCGGTGTAGAACAGGATCCTCTCTGTTGTCGTGGTCTTCCCTGCATCTATATGGGCCATTATGCCTATGTTTCTGGTTCTCTCTAACGGATAAAGCCTGGACAACTTAAAACCTCCGAAACGCCTGGGATTGTGATTAAGTACAGCTACCGAACCACTGCCTGGCTGGGTCTCCAACACAAAGGTCATCCCTTTTTACCATCTAAAGTGGGCAAAGGCCTTGTTGGCCTCAGCCATCCTGTGGGTATCTTCTTTCTTTTTGACTGCCCCGCCTGTATTATTCAGGGCGTCCAGCAACTCTCCTGCCAATTTCTCCTTCATGCTCTTTCCGCCTCTCTGTTTGGCGTATTGGGAAAGCCATCTAAGTGCCAGCGCCACCCTCCTTGCCGGGCGCACGTCTACAGGAACCTGATACGAAGCGCCTCCAACCCTCCTGGATTTCACCTCAACAAGGGGCTTAATATTATCCATTGCAGACTTAAATACCTTAAGGGGGTCATTACCTGTCTTTTCCTTTATGATATCAAGGGCGCCATAACATATCGACTCTGCAATGGTCTTCCTCCCCTTCCTCATGATTACATTAATAAACCTGCTTACAAGCTTGTCATTATATTTCAGGTCCGGATCTATTTCCCTTTTTGAAGTAACCTTTTTCCTTGGCATAATTTTCTCTATTTAGAGGGGCTAGCGTCGCCCCCTCAGGTAGATATACGCGGGCAAACCCGCGGGTATCTACAGTTGCTAGTTAATCGTCCTGTTATTTTGGCCTCTTGGCCCCGTACTTAGACCTGCCCTGTTTCCTGTTCTGTACACCTACAGCATCAATCGCACCACGGATAATATGGTACCTTACCCCAGGCAAATCCTTAACCCTTCCTCCTCTAACAAGGATTATGGAGTGTTCCTGAAGATTATGCCCGACCCCCGGAATATACGACGTAACTTCCATGCCATTAGTAAGGCGCACCCTGGCCACCTTCCTCAACGCAGAGTTTGGTTTTTTTGGTGTTGTTGTATAAACCCTGATACATACACCTCTCTTCTGGGGCGATCCCTTTAAGGCAGGGCTCTTTGTCTTACTCCACGCCTTCTCTCTCCCCTTTTTTACCAGCTGACTTATTGTAGGCACAAACAAACGCTCCTTCCAAAACCTTATACTAAATTGAATTAGAGGCTGAAAAAAAAGTGAGTATATTTGACTTCTATCACTTTGTCAAGAGATATTTATATGTTTATATGTTTATATGTTTGACAACTTCTGTTGTTTATAAGTTTATGAAGAGGATTCTTTTGTGAATCCTTCAGGCTAAAGCAACTTAAGGCTGTTTTGAATCTACAGCCAGCTCCTTTCCTGCTTCCCCTTCCAACTCCGGAAGTCTCTCCTCCGCTAATTCCATTACGGGCTTAACAAATGTATCCATATATTCTGCCAACCCTGTCCCCGCAGGTATAAGCCTGCCGACAATTACATTCTCCTTCAATCCAAGGAGATCATCCGTCTTTCCGCTTACGGCAGCTTCGGTAAGCACCCTTGTAGTCTCCTGGAAAGACGCCGCCGAAATAAAACTGTCCGTACTTAGTGATGCCTTTGTGATCCCCAGCAGGACAGGTTTCCCTATGGCGGGTTTCCCGCCCTTCGCTATAACCTTCTCATTCTCTCTGGCAAAGAGGAGCCTGTCTACCTGGCCGCCGATCAGAAATTCTGTATCCCCAGGGTCCTCTATCCGCACCTTCTTGAGCATCTGCCTGACAATGACCTCGATATGCTTATCATTTATCGAAACACCCTGGAGCCTGTAAACCCCCTGTACCTCATCTACAAGATATTTCTGGAGCTCCTTTGGCCCTAGTACGCTTAATATATCATGAGGATTCGCAGAGCCGTCCATAAGGGGTTCACCGGCCTGAATAAAATCACCTTCATGCACATTGACATGTTTCCCCTTCGGAATATAATATTCCCTTGTATCACCCATGTCGTTCTTTACTATAATCCTCCTTGTCCCCTTTACAAACCCGCCATATTCAACTGTACCGTCTATCTCAGATATAACTGCATGCTCCTTAGGCTTTCTTGCCTCAAAAAGTTCTGCCACCCTTGGAAGACCTCCTGTAATATCCTTTGTCTTTGTAGTCTCCCTGGGGATCTTCGCAAGGATATCCCCCTGGTAGGCTATAGAGTTCTTTTCGACCAATATATGGGCTCCAGAGGGAAGAAGGTATCTTGCAGACTGATTTGCACCCGGTATCTTTGAGGTCTTCCCGCTTTCATCTTTTAAGGATATCCTCGGCCTAAGGCTCGATCCTGGGTGATCCATTATAACCCTCCTTGAGAGCCCGGTAACCTCATCTACCTCTTCCTTCATGGTTATTCCTTCAACTATATCTCCGAAAGCAACCTTTCCTCCAACCTCAGTAAGGATCGATATGGAATATGGATCCCATTCAACCAGCCTCTGTGCGGCCACAACCTTTGCGCCATCTTTTAACTTTATCTTGGCGCCATATATTACGGGATACTTCTCCTTTTCTCTCCCCGACTCATCGCAAACGGCAATCTTGCCGTTCCTATTCAGCACTACCATATCGCCATCTCTGTTTTTTACAGTATTCAGATTAAGATACTTCAATTTTCCGGCATTCTTGGCCTCAAGAACCGTCTGTTCCACCACCTTGCTTGCCGTACCTCCTATATGGAAGGTCCTCATTGTAAGCTGTGTGCCCGGCTCACCGATAGATTGTGCCGCAATAACCCCTACTGCCTCTCCCTTCTCTATTAGTCTTCCTCTGGCAAGATCCCTTCCATAACACTTTTTGCATACACCACGCAAGGTTTGACAGGTAAGTACCGAACGAATCTTTACCTTATCTACGCCGGCATTTACTACATCCTCAATCTTTGATTCATCTATCTCCTCTTCTGCCTTGCATATAACCTCTTGGGTAAGCGGATCTTTTATATCCTCGGAAGCAATCCTGCCCAGGATCCTCTCCTCCAGGGGTTGAATGATCTCTCCTCCTTCAACAAGTGATGTAACATATATCCCGTCCACCGCATGACAGTCATCCTCGCTTACTATTACATCCTGGGCTATATCGACAAGCCTCCTGGTCAGGTAACCAGAATTTGCTGTCTTTAGTGCTGTATCGGCAAGGCCCTTTCTTGCCCCGTGGGTTGAGATGAAATATTGAAGCACCGTAAGCCCCTCTCTGAAATTGGCTGTGATCGGCGTCTCAATGATCTCTCCTGACGGCTTGGCCATAAGACCTCTCATGCCGCCAAGCTGTCTTATCTGTTGGGCGGACCCTCTCGCACCGGAATCTGCCATCATAAAGATCGAATTGAATTTGTCACTCCCGAGCTCCTTCATCATCTCGCTTGCAATAAGCTCTGTAACATGTGCCCAGATGTCTATAACCTTGTTATATCTCTCGCCGTTTGTGATGAGTCCGTCTGAGTACTGCTTTTCAATCTCAATTACCTCCCTCCTAGCACGGTCTATCAGATCGGCCTTTCTGTTAGGGATAAACATATCGTCTATGCATATGGAGATCCCTGCCTTTGTGGCATATGAAAACCCTATGTCTTTTATCCTATCCAGCAGAAGGACCGTATCCCTCTGGCCGGCTTCCCTGTAGCAGACATCAACAAGTTTCATCAGCTCTTTTTTGCTCATCAGCTGATTCACATGTTTGAAGTCGATACATTTTGGAAGTATCTCAGAGAGGATAACCCTGCCTACAGTAGTTTCTATCAGGGTATTGTTTATTCTAACCTTGATCCTGGCATGTTCCTCAATTTCATTTATATCATAAGCTATCCTTACCTCTGCACAATTGGAAAATGTCTTCCCCTCCCCGCGCGCTCCGGGCTTCTCCTTTGTCAGCCAGTAACAACCCAACACCATATCCTGGGAGGGGAGCATTACCGGCCTTCCACTTGCTGGAGATAGTATATTATTTATGGAAAGCATCAATGCCCTTGCCTCTATCTGCGCCTCCACTGAAAGGGGAATATGTACAGCCATCTGGTCTCCATCAAAATCTGCATTAAATGCAGCGCATACCAGCGGGTGAAGTTTTATGGCCTTCCCCTCCACCAGGACCGGATCAAAGGCCTGGATACCCAATCTATGAAGGGTCGGCGCCCTGTTAAGAAGAATAGGGTGTTCCTTTATGACCTCATCGAGCACATCCCACACCTCGGACTTCTCCTTCTCAACCAATTTTTTGGCGCTCTTGATAGTGGTCACATATCCTTTTTCCTCAAGCTTCTGAAAGATAAAGGGCTTGAACAGCTCAAGTGCCATCTTCTTTGGGAGCCCGCATTGATGGAGTTTTAATTCAGGACCAACTACAATCACAGACCTTCCGGAATAATCTACCCTTTTACCCAAAAGGTTCTGTCTGAAGCGGCCCTGCTTCCCTTTTAACATATCGCTTAGGGACTTAAGCGGCCTCTTGTTGCTACCCTTAATTGCCCTCCCCCTCCGGCCATTATCAAAGAGTGCATCCACAGCCTCCTGCAGCATCCTCTTTTCATTCCTTATGATTACAGCGGGCGCCTTGAGTTCAATCAGTCTTTTCAACCTGTTATTCCTGTTGATGACCCTTCTGTAAAGGTCATTCAGGTCAGACGTGGCAAACCTTCCACCATCAAGTGGAACAAGGGGTCTCAATTCCGGAGGAAGCACAGGTATGACATCCATAATCATCCATTCAGGTTTGTTGCCTGATTTTCTGAAGGCCTCTACTATCTTAAGTCTCTTTGTAAGCTTCTTTTTTATGGCAGTGGATTTTGCCACGGCAACCTGTTGGCGGAGTTCATTCCAGAGTTCCTTGATGTCAATCTTTTTGAGGAGTTCCATTATGGCCTCAGCCCCTGTACCAACATCTATGCTATTTCCATATTCCTGCTGTATATTCCGATATTTCTCATCCGACAGTGATTCCTTTTCCTTTAAGGATGTCTTCCCCGGGTCTATAACAATAAAGCTCTCAAAATAGAGGACTTTTTCAAGCTGCTTTAAGCTCATGTCAAGGAGGGTCCCTATCCTGCTCGGAACACCCTTTAAAAACCAGATATGGGCGACAGGCGTAGCCAGTTCTATATGACCCATCCGTTCCCTTCTAACCTTGGACTGGATCACCTCTACGCCGCACTTATCGCAGACAATACCTCTATGTTTCATCCTCTTGTATTTTCCACAGTTACACTCCCAGTCCTTTGTGGGTCCGAATATCTTTGCGCAGAACAGACCATCTCTCTCCGGCTTGAAAGATCTGTAGTTTATGGTCTCAGGCTTTTTAACCTCGCCATAAGACCATGACCTGATCTTTTCCGGGGATGCCAGTTTTATCCTGATGGCATCGAAAGAAATAGACTCCTTCTGTTTCTCAAAAAGGCTGTAAAGGTTACTCAATTCTTATACCTCCCCAATCTAAGGTTTAGGCTAAGGCTAAGGTTAAGGTTAAGTATTTCTTAACGCCTGCTGACTTGGCTCCCTCAACCTTCTTTAGCCTAATCTTTTTCTCAACCTTAACCTCGACCTCAACCTTCTTCTATATCAATCCCTGGTCTTTATCAATTCAACATCAAGACCTAAGCTCTGCAACTCCTTTATAAGCACATTGAATGACTCCGGCAACCCCGGCTCCAGAAAATTCTCTCCCTTCACAATGGCCTCATAGATCTTCGAGCGACCCGGTACATCATCAGACTTTACTGTAAGAAATTCCTGGAGTGTTGATGCGGCCCCATAGGCCTGGAGCGCCCATACTTCCATCTCCCCCAGCCTCTGACCGCCAAACTGGGCCTTGCCTCCCAGCGGTTGCTGGGTAACAAGCGAGTAGGGACCGATAGATCTTGCATGTATCTTGTCGTCAACCAGATGGTGGAGCTTCATCATATATACATATCCTACTGTAACCGGTCTCTTAAAAGGTTCACCCGTCTTTCCGTCATGCAGGGTAATCTGTCCGGAGACGGGAAGCCCTGCCTTCTTTAACATGTCCTTTATTTCATTTTCTGTTGCCCCGTCAAATACAGGTGATGATACATGCAGGTTCCGTGATTTCGCAGCCCATCCAAGGTGGGCCTCCAATATCTGTCCGACGTTCATACGGGATGGAACACCCAGGGGATTGAGCACAATTTCAACAGGGGTCCCGTCCGGCAAATAGGGCATATCCTCCTCGGCCATTATCCTCGATACAACCCCCTTGTTTCCGTGTCTTCCTGCCATCTTATCGCCAACCTGCATTTTCCTCTTCATTGCTATATAGACCTTGATCAACTTAATAACCCCCGGCGGCAGCTCATCACCCCTCTTAAGCCTCCCGACCTTCTCATCATAGATAGTTTGGAGGATCTCTATCTGTTCTTTGGTTGAATTCTCAATCTCATCTATCTTCGTCTGCTCTGCGGTATCGCTGAGGGTAATATTCCTGAGATCATCATCGACGATCTTGCTCAGGATCTCGGCAGTTATCCTCTGCTTACGCTTTAGCAGCATCTCCCCTGATTCAGGATCTACTATCTCATTTGAGGCAACCTTGCCAAGGAGTAACTTTCTGGTCTTCTTTGACTTCTCCTCGTCTATTATCCTCAGCTCATCCTGATGGTCTCTCTGAAGTCTGTTTATATCATCATTTTCTATAGACTTTAATCTCTCATCCCTCTCAAATCCCTTTCTGGAGAATATCCTTACGTCTATAACAATCCCCTCTATACCAGGGGGAACGGTTAGGGATGTATCCTTGACATCGCCTGCCTTCTCGCCAAAAATAGCCCGTAAGAGCTTCTCCTCCGGGGTCAGCTGTGTCTCTCCCTTCGGCGTTATCTTCCCCACAAGGATGTCCCCGGGTCTCACCTCTGCACCGATCCTTATTATGCCGCTCTCGTCCAGATTCTTTAATGCCTCTTCACCTACATTAGGGATATCCCTTGTGATCTCCTCCTTGCCAAGTTTCGTATCCCTTGCCTCTACCTCAAACATCTCAATATGGATCGATGTAAATACATCGTTTGCCACCAACTTCTCACTTACCAGGATGGCGTCCTCAAAATTGTATCCGCCCCAAGGCATGAATGCCACAAGTACATTCCTCCCCAGGGCAAGCTCTCCATGATCAATTGCAGGGCCATCTGCAAGCACCTGGCCTTTCTTTATCTTCTGGCCTGCCTTTACCGCAGGCTTCTGGTTGATGGAGGTATTCTGATTAGACCTCTGATGTTTTATCAGCGGATATACATCCAAGGCAAGGGTCTCATCCTTATCCTTCTCCCCTCTCTTGACTCCGTCAGCCCTGACAACAATCCTGGTGGCATCAATATTCTCTACGACCCCATCCCTCTTTGCCATGGTCACATATCCGGAATCCCTGGCAACAACAGACTCCATACCTGTACCGACATACGGGGCCTCGGTCTTGATTAGCGGAACTGCCTGCCTTTGCATATTTGAACCCATAAGCGCCCTGTTGGCATCATCATGCTCCAGGAATGGAACGAGCGCTGTAGCAACACTCACGATCTGCTTTGGTGAAATATCCATATATTCCACCTTCTCTGGAAGCACCGTAACAAAGTCGCCGGATCTTCTTGCTGAAACAGCATCTGCAACAATCTTACCCCGGCCATCCATCTTGGTATTGGCCTGGGCTATAATATATCTGTCCCCATCTATTGCGGAGAGGTATTCGATCTCGTCAGTAACCCGGCCGCTTTTAACTTTCCTATAGGGCGCCTCGATAAATCCGAATTCATTTACCTTTCCATATGTGGCAAGGGAGACAATCAATCCGATATTCGGACCTTCCGGTGTCTCTATGGGACATATCCTCCCATAGTGTGATGGATGGACATCCCTCACCTCGAATCCTGCCCTCTCACGCGTTAGGCCTCCAGGCCCAAGGGCGGATAACCTCCGTTTATGGGTAATCTCTGCAAGGGGATTTGTCTGATCCATGAACTGGGAAAGCTGGCTGCTTCCGAAAAACTCCTTTATGGCAGCCATCACAGGTTTCGCATTGATGAGGTCGTGTGGCAGGGCCGTCTCCATATCAAGGAGATTCATCCTCTCCTTTATCGTCCTCTCCATCCTTACAAGCCCTACCCTGAATTGATTTCCAAGGAGCTCTCCAACCGACCTTACCCTTCTGTTTCCCAGGTGATCTATATCATCTACATCCCCCTTGCCCCTCTTTAGGTCTATCAGATGTTTTACAACGGCAATTATATCCTCGGGTGCAAGCGTCCTCTTGTCTAGCTGGAAATCCAGCCCCAATTTTTTATTAAGTTTCAACCTTCCTACCGGAGAGAGGTCATATCGCTTGGAATTAAAAAAGAGACTTTCAAAGAGATGGGTAGCAGTCTCTATGGTAGGTGTCTCACCCGGTCGTAGCCTCCTGTATATCTCAACCCTGGCCTCATCTGGTGAAGTTGTCTTTTCCGCAGTCAGTGTATCCCTGATTACCGGAAGGACATTGATGTTATCTATATATATTACCTTGATTCCCCCTACCTTCGCTTCAAGTATCTGGGGAAGTACCGCCTCTGTAATCTCCTTATTTCTCTCTAGTATAATCTCGCCTTTGGATGTATCAACGATATCATTTAAAACAACCCGTCCAAGCAGTTCCTCCTTGGGGATAGGCATCTCATGGATATCCGACGACTTCATCTTCTTGATGGATTGAGCCGTTATCTTATTCCCTTCTTTTACAATAACCTCGTTCGTCTTCTTGTCAACTATGTCTATTGGCGCCTTCAAACCCGTATGTATCTCCGGATCTATGTTCCTGTAGAATCTACCCCTGAAGACCTTTACCTCTTCTATGGGATAATAGATCCTGAGGAGGTCTTCGCTGTGGTACCCAAAGGCCTTAAGCAGGATTGTTGCCGGGATTTTTCTCCCCCCGTCTATCCTTACATAGAGAATATCCTTGGCATCAAACTCAAAATCAAGCCATGAACCCCTGTCCGGAATTATCCTGGCAGAATAAAGAACCTTGCCGCTTGCATGGATCCTCCCCTTGTCATGAGTAAATAAAACCCCTGGAGATCTATGAAGCTGACTTACCACAACCCTCTCGGTCCCGTTAATGATAAATGTACCATTGTCAGTCATCAAAGGGAGTTCCCCCAGATAAACCTCCTGCTCTCTCGCATCCTTAACCTTCTTTACGCCAGTCTTTTCCTCTTTCTCCCAGACTATAAGCCTGACCCTTATCTTTAATGGCGCGGTATAGGTTATTCCACGCTCAAAGCATTCCTTCACATCATACTTGGGCTTGACAATGGAATAATCGATAAATTCAATCATAGATGTGCCGTTGTAGTCAGTTATGGGAAATACACTGGCAAATGCCTCCTGAAGACCTATATACTCCCTCTTTTCCGCAGGAGTATCCCTCTGCAGAAACCTATCATACGATCCCTTCTGAACCTCTATGAGATTGGGGATCTCAATCCTTGTATGGATCTTGGAAAAATCCCTTCTCTCTATAAGATCATTCTTCGTAGGGCTTGACATCAAAACCTCCAATATTTTTATACAGCATACCGGTTGCCCGAAGGACAAGATAAAAACGGGTAACCAGTAAGCATCAGGGAAGCTATTTTATCTCTGCCTTCCCGCCGGCCTCTTCCAGTTTCTTGGCTATGGCCTGTGCCTCCTCTTTTGAAACACCGGTTTTTACAGGCTTAGGCGCGCCTTCAACAAGATCCTTTGCCTCTTTAAGTCCAAGGCTTGTCAGTTCTCTGACAACCTTTATTACCTGAATTTTCTTATCTCCAGCAGAGGAGAGTATCACATCAAAACTTGTCTTTTCCTCGGCCGCAGGTGCAGCAGCAGATGCTGCAGCTACTCCAACAACAGGGACAGCTGCGGTTACTCCAAATTTTTCTTCAAGTTCCTTAACCAGTTCAGACAGCTCAAGCACGGTCATGCACTCGATTGCCTTAATTAAATCATCCTTGGATATCTTCGATTCCTCCGCTACCTTCACCATTTACTTATCTCCTTTCTTTATCTTCTTGTTGCTTATTGTTGAGTTTCCTTTTTTTCTTTTATTCCGTTTAATGTATAAACAAGCTTATTCAGGGTTCCTTTCAAACAGAAGACCAGACCTGAAATAGGGGATTTCATCCCGGCCAGGAGCAGCGCGATAAGTACCTCTCTTGCGGGAAGTTCTGCAACAGCAAGGATTTCATTTTTTTGATAGGTCCTGCCGTCTATCACCCCTACCTTAAGTTTTAGCTTCTCTTTTGCCTTCGAAGAAAACTCCTTTACTATCTTGGCAGGTCCGATCGGATCATCATATGCGAAGACCACCGCAATAGGACCCTTAAGGTAATCCCTGATACCTTCCATGGCCGTTCCTTCAGCAGCCTTGCTTGCAAGGGTATTTTTGACAACCTTTAACTCAGCGCCTGCCCTCCTCAGTTTTATACGCAGCTCCCTCATCTCCTCAACCTTCAACCCGCTGTACTCGGTAAAAATTGCCGCCCTTGCCCTTGTAAATTTATCGTGTGTATCTGTGATTACTTGTCCCTTTTCCTCTTTCTGCATCCCGTCCCCCTATTGTCAACCAGCTGTCTTGGTTAAACTTGTTGTATCTATATCTATCCCGGGGCCCATTGTAGATGATATTGAAACCCCTTTGATATAACGACCCTTGCTGGTGGCCGGCTTCGCCTTAATGATCGATTCCATTACGGTCGTAATATTCTCATAAAGCTTATCACTGCCAAAGGATATTTTCCCGACAGAGACATGTGCTATTCCACCCTTTTCAAGTTTAAATTCTGCCTTCCCCTGTCTTAGCTCCTTTATAGCCCTTGCTATATCAAATGTGACTGTCCCTGACTTCGGGTTGGGCATCAACCCCCTTGGCCCAAGAATCTTTCCCAGCTTTCCGACAAGACCCATCAGATCCGGGGTAGCTACAACGCGGTCAAATTCCATCCAGCCCTTATTTATCTTCTCCACCATATCTTCTGCGCCGACATAATCTGCGCCGGACTCAAGCGCATCCTTCTCCTTCTCACCCTTCGCAAATACAAGTATTTTTACCTTTTTACCCGTTCCATTCGGAAGGACCACAGAGCCCCTTACTGTCTGATCCGATCGTTTTGCATCAACACCAAGTCTTATCGCAAGATCAACGGTCTCATCGAACTTTACATGGGTAATCTCTCTTATCAGATCAAGGGCCTCTTTCAAGTCATAGCTCCTATCCTCTACCTTACCCCTCGCCGCCTCCATTTTCTTTCCCATCACCTATCCTCCCCTTACAACCTGTAGGCCCATGCTCCGCGCTGTCCCTTCAATAATCTTTACAGCCCCTTTAAGGTCTACTGCATTAAGATCTACCATCTTAGTTCTGGCAATCTCCTCTACTTGCCCCTCCGTAACCTTTCCTACCTTGTCCTTGTGAGGAGCAGCTGAACCTTTTATTATCCCGGCAGCCTTTTTTAAAAGATCAGCAGCTGGCGGTGTCTTTGTTATAAAAGTAAAGGACCTGTCGGAATAAACTGTTATTACCACAGGGATAATTGAATCACCAAGGCTCTGGGTCTTTGCATTAAATGCCTTACAAAACTCCATTATATTGACGCCGTGCTGGCCTAATGATGGGCCAACAGGCGGTGCTGGGTTTGCTTTACCAGCAGGTATCTGCAACTTGATCATCCCTATAATCTCCTTAGCCATATCTTCTCCTTACTTATATTAAAGCCTTTCCACCTGTAAAAATCCGAGTTCAACGGGTGTTGCGCGGCCAAAGATGCTCACAAGGACCTTTACCTTGCTCTGATCCTGATTAACCTCATCTATAACACCGTTGAATCCTAAAAAAGGACCATCAATTATCCTTACGCTGTCTCCCTTGCTATACTGTATCTTCTCTCTTGGTGTTGCTGTCCTTGAGTCTATCTGTCCAAGAAGGGTCTCAACCTCCTCTCCTGAAAGCGGCAGAGG
Organism: Nitrospirota bacterium; assembly: GCA_016234185.1. GTDB lineage: Bacteria > Nitrospirota > Nitrospiria > JACRHA01 > JACRHA01 > JACRHA01. The sequence continues at coordinate 817 of JACRHA010000044.1, read as the reverse complement.
CCGTGCACTTGTTCCCACAAACCCTGTGACCTTTGGGATGCTCTTTATCAGCTGCCATGTTTCATCACTCAGCTCCATCTCTATAAGAACATACCCGGGAAAGAATTTCTTTGTAGAGATCCTCTTCTTTCCCTCTTTTATCTCTATCACATTCTCTGTGGGCACCAATACCTGGACGATCTTCTCTTCTAAGCCGAGGGAACAGATCTTCTCTTCTATGTTGCTCTTCACCCTTCCTTCGTAACCGGAGTATGTATGAACCACGTACCATCCCTTAGACATAATCAATCCTCAAAGATCATTGGATCACTATACTTACAAGCCTTACCAGCAGGTTATCAACCAGAGCAAGAAACAGAGAGACTATAACCACAAATAGTATGACTACACTTGTAGAACCCATGGTTTCGCTCTTCGAGGGATACGACACCTTCTTTAGCTCTGCCTGTACCTCTGTGAAAAACTCCTTGATACTGTTTAAAAATCTCTTCATATAATTCCTGAGTCAATAATTAATTGGCAGGCCAGGAGGGACTCGAACCCCCAACACCCGGTTTTGGAGACCGGTGCTCTACCATTAGAGCTACTGGCCTGTCAAAGGCCCCTCTACTTGACCTCCTTATGTGGAGTATGTTTCCTGCAAAACTTGCAATACTTGCTTAATTCAAGCCTCTCAGGATCATTTTTCTTATTCTTTACAGTCGAATAATTTCTCTGTTTGCACTCAACAACCTGGCAGGCTAAAGTTATAATCTCTCTCATAAAACCTCCTTACTCTATTTAAAGGGGCTAGCGTCGCCCCCTCCAAAGGCAAAGC
>JACRHA010000043.1 GCA_016234185.1 Nitrospirota bacterium | reverse complement strand
GGGTGATTGTCAGTGGCAGGTTCTTTTTCAATGAGAATAGCACAAGCCTTGAAGTAGTATTAAAGGAGGCGATAGGCCGTTTTGGATTACCCCTTGTCTTTTACTGCGACAATGGGAGTGTGTACTCCAGTGCATATCTTCAACTCAGCTGCGCAAGACTGGGTATCTCCCTTGTGCATTCCCGGCCTTATGACAGCCCGAGCCGTGGAAAGATAGAGAGATTCTGGAGGACTGTCAGAGAGAAGTTTCTGGCGCTACTTAAGCTACAGGAGATAGGGGATGTAGAGGAGTTAAACGGCCTGTTCGACAGATGGCTTGATGGGGAATACAACAGGGGGTACCACCACGGGATAGGGACAAGGCCGATGGACAGATACATGGAAGATATCAAACTAACAATCAAAAAGAGGGACTCACGGGAGGAGCTTGATATGGCATTTTTGAGAACGATAAAAAGAAGGGTGAAGAACGACTCCACCCTATCTTTTGATGCCACAATATATGAAGTGCCCACAAGGTATATTGGGAAGGTCATAGAGTGTCGCTATCCGATGGATAGGCCGGATGACCTTACCCTCTATGAGGAGGGGAGGCCAGTGTTGAGGCTACAGAAGGTGGATGTGCATGGAAACGCAGAGCTGCCTACACTGGGGATAAGGTTTAAGAAGGAGGATGATCAAGAATGATAGAGGCATACTATAATCTACGCAAGGCTCCCTTTGCCAAGGATATAGGCCCCGGGGACACCTACCCCGGGGATTCCATCCTGGAGTTCTCTCAAAGACTTGAGTATATGAAGGAGAAGCGGGGTATTCTTCTTGCCACCGGTGAGCCTGGGGTGGGAAAGACCCTTGCTGTACGCTCATTTGTAGAGCGGCTTAATTCAAACCAGTACAAAAGCTTCTATATCCCGCTCTCCACGGTCAGTATCATCGACTTCTATAGACAGTTGTCAATAACCCTGGGCGGGGAGGCACGGTATAGGAAATCTGATCTCTTCTTATCTATCCAGAATACAATACGAGACTACGTAGAGAATACAAAGAGGATACCGGTGATCATCTTTGATGAATGCCACCTTTTAAGCAATGAGAATCTCTATGAGCTACAGATCATCACCAATTTCCAGATGGACTCTGTGGATCCGGCCATTTTTATCCTGATAGGGCAACCCCATATCAGGGAGAGGCTCATGAGCCCCATCCACCGCTCTATAAACCAGAGGATATCCCTAAAATATCATATCACTCCGCTGTCTAAAAAGGAGACATCTTCATATATCCAGCACCACCTCAAGTTATGCGGAGTAAACACACCCCTATTTAATGAGAATGCCCTCGGTGCCATCTATCAGAACTCCTCCGGTATCCCAAGGGTAATAAACTCCATCGCTATCAAGGCGATGACTATTGGGTCCCTTGAGAGAAAGGATGTCTTGACAGAGGAAGAGGTATACATGGCGTCTAAGGAATTATAAGGAGAGTTATCAAGGGCAATACTGTGAGGTTGAGGTTCAAAGATATCGAGGGGATGCATAAGGCAAGGCTCTCAGAGATACACGAGAAACATGGTGTCTACGGGCCATATCTTCGCCTCATATTCACTATTATTGACGGGGAATTTAAAGACTTTAGATTCTCAGGGATTGTAAGGCCGACTCTTATTAGACAGGGACGGTTCTACAGATGGGTGACCAATATCCTGGGGCATGAACCCGATGAGTTCTCTACGGAGGACCTGATCGGAAAGACATGTATGATCTATCTCTCCAGGAAGAAAGATTTCTATTCTGTGACGGATGTCTCCATGATATGAGGCTGATGAAATAATTTTGAGTTTTCACCCTCACACCATTATTTTATTCCTCACTCAACATTATTTCATCCAAATATCAGGTGATTTTATTGTCGAGGATAGGTGAGATAATAATGTTAAAGATTACATCTGTCAAAACGGGCTCAGGGGGAGGCAAAGACTGAAGAGGAACTTGACCTGGCAGTGCGGCAGATCGTCTCCCGTG
>JACRHA010000041.1 GCA_016234185.1 Nitrospirota bacterium | reverse complement strand
ATATCTGCGATAGATGGCCTTGAAATACTCCCATTTAGATTTTCCACTCATAAAGTAACCCTCCTTTGCTAAATTAGATGGGTTACATTTTAAATGATTTGACGATACACTCTATGGTTACATTTTAGATGATTTGATACGAATCCTTGACACTTATAATCCCTTCAATCTATAGTAATGCTATTCATTGAATAAGAATAGCAACAATCCGGGCCTCTTCCTCTGTCCCAAACGATTTTTTCAGTTCACCCATTGGGTGAGCCCTCCTTTTCAGGTTAATCGCAGTAATATCCTACAATTAACGCTTCCAAGCAAGGGGTAACTGATGTTTTTAGGATGATAACTATCCAGTCATCCATAACAAAGAAGAAGGACGGTTCGACAAGCTCACCACGATGTCACAATAGGATTTCTAAATCTTAAATATAGGCTTTTCCGTCCCGAAACGCTTGGCTCGCAACTCTTCCATGAGTTCAGGGGTGACAAGATTCGTCCCCTTCTCCCTGGCATATTTTTCAACGCCCTTTTCAACCATCCCTCTTAAGAAGTATGGGATCCTTGCCAATCGCTCCCTTGCCTTGCCATCCCATACCAAATCTACATTTGGTATGGGAGCCGCGGGGTCTATACCTACCGGCCTTCCGCCTTTCGGTCTATAGAGGCACCAGCTATCCTCACCAAGAAAATCGCCTGTTGCTGAGTAAGGCCGTGCCCTGCACCCACCGCAGAGAATCCTGTATTCACATTCCCCGCACTTTCCACCAAGATCCGGATGGCGAAATTTTTTTAAGATAGGTGAGTTGTCCCATATGGACGAGAAAGATTCCTTCTTTACATTGCCTGCTGATATGGTCATGTATGGACATGGGGTAACATCGCCGTTCGGGGCAATTCTACAGTAAAATGTCCCGGCAAGACAACCTCCGCCCATATAACCTGCCGCTTTTGTCAGTGGTGAGAGGGGGTCCTTCTGGTAGGCGATCCTCTTAAAATATGGGGCACACCTGGCCCGGATCAGCATGCCTTCGTATCTGCCCTGCATATCTACCATTCGTCTAAGGGTACTTTCGTATTGCGGAGGTGATATGTCTGTAAACTTCTCACCCCTTCCCGTACAGACAAGGAAGAAGAGATTGAAGACCCTGGCACCTGCCTTATGGGAATATTCGATAATCGAATCTATCTCATCCAGGTTATCTTTATTTACGGTTGTATGGATTTGGAACTCAAGTCCTGCCTCTTTGCATGCATCTATCCCCTTCATTGTCGATTCCCATGCACCGGGGAGGCCGCGGAATGCATCATGTCTCTTTGAATCCAGAGAATCCAGACTAATCCCGGCCCCAGTAATCCCTATCCTTACAAGTTCAGACGCCAGCGGTTTATCGATTAGGATCCCATTTGTTCCAAGGACTACCATCATCAGCTTTTTTACAGCAGAGGCGCCTATATCCAGGATATCACCTCTTAAGAGAGGTTCTCCGCCGGTTATTACGAGTATTGTATTGGGATTTACCTTGGATATCTGATCAATAAGGGAGACGCCATCCTCTTTTGTGAGTTCATCGGTTCCCCCATCTTCTAACTCTATTGCGTCAAGATAGCAGTGGCTGCACTTCAGATTGCAGCGTTTTGTAAGGTTCCAGGCAACCAGGTAGGGTGAGAATTCCACTACTCTTCTTTCCCCTCAGACATCCCGGGAAAGACTTCCGTCATCTTCCCCATATTCTGCATCATTTCCTTTGATTCCCCGATCGCATTTGAGGCTATCTCTTCTGTTACCTTATTCTCTCCCCTCACACGGGCATACTTTTCTATCCTGAGTCTTGTATTCTCACGCATGAAACCTGCCGGGACACGATTCAGTCTTTCGATTGCCCCATCGGTCCAGTTCAGCGGGCTGACTTCAGATTGTGACTGCCTCTTTACTGCCTCCTTGGCAAGGATGCCCATCGCCTCTCTTGCAGATGCCGGGAGGAGGTTTTCAATGGACTGATCTACAACAGCAGATGTAACTACCGTATGTCCGCTCTCCCTTGCAAATCTAAGGATTGCCATCTTTGCCATGCCCCTTGCAACGGAAGGGACCCTATTCATCCTCTCCTCTGCCTCCTTTGTCCAGACGATTGTCTCCTCTGCTATCCTCTCCAGGGGCGGCATAAACTGTCTGCTTGTGATCATGGTATTACACGGCACAAGTCTAAGAAGGTTTTCTGTGTTGCTCCCTATATCCATCCCATCATCACTATGTATACCAACCCTGCCCAATATAAGGAGCACAGGTCTCTCCTTCTGTACATACCTATGTATCTGTTCAAAGGCCTTGCCGTCAAGGAGTTTGGTCTCAATATCAACCCCATCATCTTTTGAGATCTTCTTTGCTATCTCGAGGTGTGTCTGATAAATCTTTGCTAGGCCGCTGTCAATTATCTCCTCATGGAGCTTCTCCTGCTCACTGAACCGGAAGACCTTGCCTGCCTCCTCGGATAAGACGCCGGCTATGCTGTTAAAGGCTACATAATGGAAATAGGGATCAAAGGCCGATATCGCCTCTACCTTCAGGCCAAAGGCCTTGGCCATACCGATTGCAATCTTCAGCCCTCCATATGAGAAGGGAGACCCATCGATCGCAACCATAATCTTCCCGGGCTTATTTAAGTAAGAGGTAGTATCCTTTACGATAAAGAGATCGGTCCTGGCCCTTCTGACAACCCTCTCACAGACAGATCCGATAAGGCTCTCTTTTACCGCGCCGAGGCCAAGTATCCCTAATACCACAAGGTCATACCCAGTCTCCCTGATGTCATCTACGAGTACCTGAAAATTTTTTCCTTCAAGGGACTTGCGCTCATAATCTATGCCTGCCTCGATCGACTTCTTCTCGAATACGTCAAGGAATGAGTCTGTTATTATTCTTAACCCCTTTGTAATAAGGGAGTCGTGTATCTCCCTCTGTTCCTCAAGTACCTTCTCCTCCCTGTATCTGTCGGGGAGTCCGCCCTCCATCTGCCTGAACCTGAGGTCATGAAGCCTGGCAGCATAGACATGAACCCCGGTAAGCTTAGCACCTGACCTCTTTGCCATATCGATACCTATATCGATACCAAAGTTAGAGAACGCTGAATTATCTATAGGTATTAGTATATTCTTATACATCCTCTCCTCCATAAGGAAGGTATTAAAAAATGAAATTGTTCCTATGATAGCACCACGCCATCCGTGAAATCAACCATTTCTTGAAAAAGATGTTACCCCGTTCTTGTATGTGATATAATCTGCCCGTGACCGATATAAACTCGTTCCAAGAAAAACTACAAACCCTAGTTAGTAAGTTCGAGAAGGACAAGAAACATTACGGAGAATTAGAGTAGGTGATTATTGTGTGCTGCCTTCCATCGCATACCTCTTGACAAAATGTATCACCTGTGATACTTTTTCTTCAGATAGTAAGGGAGGAAAATATGTATACTAAAACGGTTAAAAGGGGGGGCGAAAGTAAAGATCTATTGGGGCTCATCGCCTTTGGGAGTTTAATAACAAACATTTTTCAACTTGTATCTAAGAGATCTCTGGAGAAGCAACATGATGCTTTAAGGGCTTATGTTGCTGAACTCAAACGTCATTACGAAATCATGAAGGTGCGCGAAAGACAGGTCTACAATGAAAACCTTGAATTGAAAAGGGCAAGCGAAGGGCTTATTGCCATAAATAATCGTCTTTTAGGGAATCTTATAGAGGCCAATATAAAACTTAAGAGCAGTAAACCTGCGACCATTCTTAGGCGAAGGAGAGCAATTCCAAAGACACGAGGAGGACCTAAATGACTATTACTGTTGCTGAAATAAAAAAAAGACAAAAAAAGCTTGAAAAACAAACTGCAAAGGCAGTTAATATTATTTTTGAAAGTAACTTTAGTGAAAATGCTTGTAGTAGAGTAGATGAACTGATTAGAAAATATAATCCTGAGACTCATTCTTTACCTCAAAGGAAAATTAGCATTCGAACAGAGGAAGACCCTGAAAGAATTATTGTATGGGCTATTGCCCAGAGGATAAGAGAAGCAAGGGAAAGACAAGGATTAAGACAGGAAGACCTCGCTGTAAAATCTGGGATTGCAAGACCTAATATTGTTCGACTTGAACAAGGGCGGCATATGCCTACCTTATCCACTTTGCAGAAGATTGCAATGGCACTTCGCCTCGATATGAATAGCCTCATGGCCCAGCCGGAAGTAACTCAGAAAGATAATCTCGAATTATCAGAGATTACAGAGGCAGGTCTTGATGAATGGGTAAAACAACTTGAAGAAGAGGATGCCAAGGTTTGATTCCCATCCATCCCAAAACTGGGGATATATTTCTTGCAGATCTTGATCCGGTAAGAGGTTCAGAACAGGGCAGAGAACGTCCTGTTATTATATTCCAAAATCCTGACCTCAACCGATTCACCTCTACCTATCTTTGCGTACCTTTAACTACAAATCTTTCCCGTAAGAATATGCCAGGAACATGCTTTATCAAAAAGGGAGATGGAGGGCTGCCTCAAGATTCTGTAGCCTTATGCTTCCAATTGAGGGCGATAGATAAAAGTCGGTTTATCAAAAGATATGGAACATTAGGCGGTGCAACTTTAAATTCATTAGCCAATGCCATCTTATCTGCTATTGGTATAGATGTTAGTGACGAGTAAGAAACTACCTCCTCTTCCTAGACTCCTCTTCAACGAACTTCTTATATAACACATCCCACTCAGGAGAACCCTCGAAAATCTTCTTTGAGTAGGATTCAAGCTTTCCCTTCACAAACCGGTCGATCTCCTCCTCAAGCCTGAGCTCATTTATAATTACCGTCTTAATCTCCTTTAAGACCTTTGCCTCATCGGTGATAAGCCTAGCCAGTTTATCATTTTTAATCCCGTTTAGTATCAGGTGGGAGATATGGTTTATCTTGTCGTCACTTAAGATCATCTATAAGATTATTCCCTTTTCCTTGACAAGTTTTTTCTTGATCATAGTGAACATTGTATTGTAATCGATATGTCCCTTCTCTATCTCCTTCTCATGGGCCTTAAGGAGTTCAGCTACCTCCTTATTGAGCCTGTCCTCCACCATAAATTCCTCTGTCATAATCTGGACTATCCTGTCTGTCAGCTCTTCAGCCGGCATATGTGGTTCAATGTAGCCGCCTTCTGAGAGCCTTCTTGCAAGCGCCTTTGCGATATGTGTGATCCTTTCCCTTGCAAGTCTCATAGCGCCCTACCTCTCCTCATCAAACATAGCATCAACAAATTCTTCTGCCCGGAAGTCTATCAGATCTGATATCCCCTCTCCTATCCCGATCATCCTTATCGGGATCTTAAATTCGCTTGCTATGGGGACCACTATCCCGCCCTTCGCAGTGCCGTCGAGTTTCGTAACTATTATGCCTGTGAGCCCGACTGCCTCATTAAAGACCCTTACCTGGGAGAGTGCGTTCTGGCCTGTTGTTGCATCTAGTACAAGTATGATTTCATGCGGGGCACCGGCAAGTGCCTTTCCGATCACCCTCTTCATCTTCTTTAGCTCCTCCATCAGATTATACTTTGTGTGGAGCCTCCCGGCCGTGTCGACAATCAGGACATGCTTTTCTCTGGCCATTGCAGATATTACAGCATCGTAGGCAAGGGCCGATGGGTCTGAGCCGCTTTTTTGTTTTATTATCTCTGCAGAGGAACGGGCTGCCCATACCTCAAGCTGCTCTATTGCCCCTGCCCTGAATGTATCAGAGGCTGTTAACATCACACTCTTGCCGGAGCTCTTAAATTTGTAGGCGAGCTTGCCGATTGTGCTTGTCTTTCCGACCCCGTTCACACCCACGACCATAATTATATACGGCCTGTTTGTATCCGGATTAAGTCCGCTCTGGTTTCCTGACATCATCTCCTTTAATCTCATCTTGATATAATACCTGAACTGGGATGGATCCTTTATCCTTCCTGTAGCTATCTCACCTTTAACCCATTCTATCAGGACATGGGCAGTATTTAGCCCCATATCTGACAAGACAAGGACCTCCTCTATCTGTTCTATTCTGTCCCTGTCTATCACCCCTTCCTTGTTAAAAAGGTTACCCAGGGCTGAGGTAAGCGCCTCCCTTGTCTTTGTCAGCCCACTACTTAGGCGCTTAAATAGTCTGTTCATATAAGATCTACCTTTCTCAATAACTCCCGCTCTTTCTTTTTCATCCTTTTCTCTTCATGGCCCCCCATCTCATGGTCATATCCTATAAGGTGCAGTAGGCCATGGATTATAAGTATGGCCAATTCCCTCTCAAGGGCATGTCCCCCTTCTTTTGCCTGTCTTAAGGCCCTTTCAAGGGAGATAACAAGGTCACCCAACAGGGCTTGATTTAACCCCTTAAATTCTCCTTCCTGCATAGGAAAGGCGAGGACATCTGTAGGTTCATTGATGCCCCTGTACTCTCTGTTTAATGCCCTGATCTTCTGATTATTTACAAGCAGGAGGCTTAACTCAGAACTGTCAAGACCTAGGTTTAGCATGATCTTTCCGGCCAGCTCCCTTATGTAGTCCATGCTTATCCTGATCTTCCTCTGCTGATTTCTTATCAAGATCTCCAAAATCAAACCCCCAATAATCTGAAAAAGTGGCGCCAGGATATTCTATCCTATGGTGGAAGATCCCTGTCAAGACCCTCACAAAGCTGTCAGAGATCCTCCTCAGGTCTTTGAGTGTCAGGTCGCTTTCATCCAGTTGGCCGTCCAGATATACATCATTTACTATCCGGTTTACAAGTCCGGAGACCCTGGCAAGAGAGGGACTGATCAGTGTCCTGGAGGCGGCCTCAACCGCGTCTGCAAGCATGATTATGGCGGCAATTTTTGACTGCGGTTTTGGCCCGGGATATCTGAACTCTTCTTCGTTAACAGGCGCAAGGCCGGGGTCCCTGTTTTTCTTTGCCTTATCATAAAAATAGTTAATAAGACGTGTCCCATGGTGTTGAGGTATTATATCAATCACCGGTTTTGGCAGTCTGTGTTCCCGGGCAAGCTCCACCCCATCCTTTACATGGGATATCAGTATCAGGCTGCTCATATGGGGTGACAGTTTGTCGTGTCTGTTCACCGGGCCGATCTGGTTTTCAATAAAATATTCAGGCTTCTTTGTCTTGCCTATATCGTGGTAGTATGCGCAGATTCGTGTCAGAAGAGGGTTCGCCGAGATCGCCTCTGCGGCGGATTCTGCTAGGCTGCTTATCATTATGCTGTGATAGTAGGTACCCGGCGCCGTAAGCAGCAGGTCTTTAAGGATCGGCTGATTCATATCAAGAAGTTCCATGAGTTTAAAGTCTGTAGTAACCTCAAAGAGCGACTCAAAGAGGGGGAGGAGCCCTGATACCACAAGTGATACTATCAGGCCGCCGCTTACAGCGAATACCATATCGAACGGGCCGGTAGGGGTAAAAAGTTTTGCTTCATAGAGATCAATTGCAACTGCCATCAGGATGTTGGCCAGCCCGATAAATAGACCTGCCCTTAATAGACCTGTCCTCTTCTTGCAGTGGAGGACCGAAAGGGATGCAACGATACCTCCTATGAAGGCATATATGACAAAAAAGCGCTCTTCCGGGATAAGAAGCCCCATGAGGAGGGCAATGATAGTGGAGGAGATAAGTCCTATATGTATGTCGAAAAGGATGGTAATAAACATTGCACCTATAGCAGCGGGTATGGCAAACATAATTGTTGATATATCTATATTGTAGAACCTGTCCGCAAATGCACCGAGGAGGAAGTAGCTGAGCTTTGATATTAATATCGTTGTGGTGATGATAATCCCAAGGAGTGACAGCTTTATCGGGTCTTTTGCAATTGATGGCTTATATCTCTTCAGATCGAGGTAGAATATGTAGATGATTATGAGGACGATCAGGAAGAGGCCAGAAAGCATCTGGGTTACGCTATTTTTCCTCTGGTACCTTGCAATCTTTTCCAATATGGGCAGATGGTCTTCTGTGATCCTGTCGCCTCTCTTTAGTATTATCTCCCCCCTTTTTATCTTATAATAAATGGGATGAAGGGCTGATGAACCCCCTTCTTCGGCTGTTCTTGTATCTTCTATCTCAAGGTCAGTAGGGGCCTTTAATGTCCATGTGGCTGTGTCACCCACCTTTAGTTCGGTGTGGAAGTAGAGGATGGTCGGTGCCAGCATGTAGGTTATAATACCAAGAAGAAAGACAGTAAGAAGCAGTATCTGGAGGGCAGTAATACCGAAGAGGTTCTTAATGTCCTTTCCGAAAAAAGAAAATGCCGGTTTGATAGCCTGGGAAAATCTAGGCTTCTCTTGTCTCTCTCCTCTTGCCCTTTCCAATCTTTCCCTCATATCTGCCATATGCCTTAATTATGTCCTGGACCAGCTTATGCCTGACAACATCCTTGTCGGAGAAATAAATAAATTCTATACCGGGAATATCAGCCAGGATCTTCTGGATCTCTATCAGCCCCGATATCCTTTCAATCGGAAGATCGACCTGGGTAATATCTCCTGTTATAACCGATTTTGAGCTAAATCCCAGTCTGGTAAGGAACATCTTCATCTGTTCGGATGTGGCATTCTGGGCCTCATCCAGTATAACAAATGAATCGTTTAATGTCCTTCCCCTCATGTAGGCCAAGGGTGCAATCTCTATCTCTCCCCTCTCAATGAGTCTGTTTGCCTTTTCAAGTTCCATCATGTCATACATGGCATCATAAAGGGGTCTCAGATAGGGGTTCACCTTCTCAGAGATGGTGCCCGGGAGAAATCCCAGCTTTTCTCCTGCCTCTACGGCCGGCCTCGCCAGGATAATCCTGCTTACCTCTTTCCTCATCAGGGATGTTACAGCCATAGCCATCGCAAGATAGGTCTTGCCGGTGCCTGCCGGTCCTATTGCGATCACAATATCATGCTTCTTCATCGCCTCAAGGTATCTCTTCTGTGTCGCAGACTTAGGTATGATAAGACGTTTCTTGGTCTCGAGCGGGATGGTATCGGAGAAGATCTCTTTAATGGATACATCCTTATCGTCAATCATCCTCCTTATCGCGTAATCTACATCATTGGGTCTCAGGTAGAAACCTTTAAGGAAGATCAGGTCGGACAGATCGGAGATGATCCTTTCTGCCCTGTTTATATCCTCACGTCCCCCTTCTATGAGGATCTCTTCTCCTCTTGCCGAGATCTTGACGTCGAACGCGTCTTCTATCATCTTCAGGTGAATGTCGTACTTGCCAAAAAGATTGGAAGTATCAAGCCCCTCTTTAAGCTTGATCTTAACCGGGGTGTTTCTCAAAGATTGGATGGACCTCCTTAATATAAAAATTATATCAGTATCGGGTTAGAATTACAATCACACGCAGAGGATGAATACACTTTTTGACCCTGGAGTAATATTGAAGTAGAATGTAAAATATCAGGCAGAAAAATCATTCAGAGATGAAGGGGGACATGCCATGAATAGGATCGTGGGTTTAATCGGATTAATTTTGGTTATTTTCTTTTTTGTGTGCGCAGCACAGGCCTTTGAGGTATCAGGTCTGGCCACACCGGAGAGTATGATTGCAGACCCGGACACAGGAAGCTACTATATCTCGAACATCAACGGGTCACCGGCAGAAAAGGACAATAACGGTTTTATAACGAAGCTGGACAGAAACGGAAAGGTCATTTCCCTCAAGTTTATTGAAGGGGGTAGGGGAGGTGTTACGCTGCATGCACCTAAGGGCCTTTCCGTGATCGGCGGTGTCCTCTACGTAACTGATATTGATGCAGTGAAAGGCTTTGACAAAGAGAGCGGGAGACTTTTGCATAACATAGACCTCAAGGGGATGGGGGCCCTTTTCTTAAATGACCTGACCAATGATGAACAGGGGAACCTCTATGTCTCGGATACAACGGTCTTTGTAGACCCCAAGGCCCCTGGCACGATCTTCAAGATTGAGACAAAAAATCAGCATAAGGCTGCGATCCTTGTACGGGATGCTGCCCTGGGTCCTCCCAACGGACTTGTAATTCATCCAAAGACAAAACTTCTTTTGGCAAACACCTGGGGTGCAGGCCGGATCGTTGAGATCACCCATGACGGAAAGATCAGGACCTTTACTGAGGATCCTGCATGGAAGGATCTGGATGGACTGGATTATGACGGCATGGGGAATCTTTATATTTCAAGCTTCACAGGGGGCACAATTTATAAGATCTCCCCGAATCTAAAGGCTGAAACTGTTAAAAGCGGGCTTACCAGCCCGGCAGACATAAACATTGACAGAAAGGGCAACATGATACTTGTCCCCTCTTTCAACGGTAACAGCGCAATGACGATCCCTATAGGCAAGTAATAAGGGACATCCTTATCCATGCTTATTTTGGTGTTGACATTGAAACCGTGTGGTTGACGGTAACGGAGAAGATATCGCAAATCAAGCCACTTATCGATGAAGTGATAAAGGAGACATGTAATGAAAAAGGTTGAAGACTTGAAAAGGATTTTGAAAGAGCATAAGAATGAATTGAAAGAAGATTACGGCATCAGCGAAATAGGTATCTTTGGTTCTTACGTTGCCGGGATACAAAAGGAGTTGAGCGACATAGATATCCTTGTAGAATTCCAGAAGGCTACCGATCTGCTATCATTTGTCCATTTAAAAAACTACCTTTCCGACCTTCTTGAAGTAAATGTCGATCTGGTAATGAAACGGGCTTTAAAGCCTGAGATAGGAAAAAGGGTGTTGAGGGAAGTCGTCTATATATGAGCGAGTACCTGCTGTAGGGAATCGGATTTGCTCAGGGATTTGCTCAGGGACGCTTCCCCTATTTCTTATTATCACATCTATTAAACCTTAACCTTATCCCTCAGCCTCTTAAAATCCTTCTCTCCTGTGAGCAAAGAATAATCCATGCTTATGGCAAAGGACAGCGGCAAAACAATCGCCAAGGGTTATGGAAATAATCGGGTTCGGGTTCGCATTTTCGGTATGTCTTCACTTCAATTT
>JACRHA010000038.1 GCA_016234185.1 Nitrospirota bacterium | reverse complement strand
GAATGAGTTTTGAAGAGGTAGGGAGATCAAGCCGTTCAGACTCTTTTAACAGGAATGCCTCTATCGCCGGATCATACTGATCCTTGATCTTCTTGCACGCATTACCAAACTCCTCTATTAAATGAAAAAGCTCGCTCCCCTCCTGCTCCCGAATCACCTCACTGAGGGCATCCTCAAGATACTGTATGTCAGCCTGCAAGCGGCTGTCGTCTATGTGCAATTGCATGTTATTATAAATATAACATACCATTGGACGCCCGTATATACGCATTGCATGGTATTATAAATACCTGAATTCCGCACGGTCGGTGTGGATGCACAGAGGCTATGGAGCCATTGACAAGGCCCGGCTTGAGACCTTCGTATAAAAATTCCCCTTGACATTATACTATAGTACAGGGTTTATATTAAAAACATGGATGGGTTCACAATAGGCACCTTAGCCAGACGGGCTGGTGTGAATATCCAGACGATACGCTATTATGAGCGGTATGGCTTATTACGCCCTGTTTCAAAGACAGGGTCCGGATACCGTTTATACCAGGAGAAGGAATTAGAGCGGTTGAGGTTTATCAGGCATGCCAAGGAACTGGGCTTTACCTTGAAGGAGATCAAGGGGCTTATGGGACTGAGGGTCGAATCCCCTTCTGCCTGTGCAGAGGTCATGAAGAAGACAGAGGAGAACTTAAGGGATGTGGAGGGGAGGATAGAGAGATTAAATAGGATGAAAGGGGTGCTGGAAGAATTGATAGCTGCATGCAGAAAAAGGATGCCCACGGAGGAGTGTCCTATCTTAAAGTCTATTGAGAAAGGAGGTGAATCTCATGACACATAGAAGAAGGGTAGAGGTTTTTACAGCCGGCTGCCCGGTCTGTGATGAGGCAGTCAATCTGGTAAAAGGGCTGGCCTGTGAGAGCTGTGAGGTCATTGTATACGACCTGAATGAGCCGTGTGAATCTAGGGAATGTCTCGAAAAGGTGAAGACCTATGGAATAAAGAGGGTCCCTGCCGTAGTCGTGGATGGGAGACTTGCTGACTGCTGTGTTGCCGATCCTGTTACAGCGGAGGGATTACGGGCCGCAGGCATAGGTACCTCATGAAATCTGGATGAAAAGGGCTTTGTGAGGACAGACGAATACATGAAGACCAGTAATCCTCGCATATTTGCAGCAGGCGATGTGGTTGGGAGGATGCCTTTGGTTACCGTGGCCGCTATGGAGGGTTCTATTGCCGCAAGGACGTGGGCAAACTCTCCTGCTGCGCCGAGTGAGTCATTGAGGTTTTTTGTCAGAGATAGAGATTCTCGTCGTATGGGAGGATAAAGTTCAGGGATGGATGGAGGTTAGATTATGTCAGGTAGAATACCCCTTCCAAAGGGGCTTCATGAGGTTTTCATCCAGAAAGAGAATCTTGAGGCAATCTTTAATAGTCTTTCCGATGGGATCATCGTGTTAAACAACGAGTTGAAGATTACCCATGTGAACAGGGTGGCAGTGGAGATCACTGGGTATCCAGCAGATGAGATCCTTGAACGGTCTTGCACGGATATCTTGCGGGGGGCTATGTGTGGAATAGACTGCCTCATGGCCCAAACCAGGGATAAACAGCTTGAGTATAATGAGGTGGAGATTGAAATTGTGCGAAAAGACGGGGAGCAACGGAACCTTCGATTAAAAACATTGCTTCTTTGTGATATGAATGGAAAGTCGATTGGCGTGATTGTGGTCTTTAATGATCAGACCGAACTTAATCGGCTGAGGGAGGAATTGAAAGAACGGTATAGCTTCCATAACATCGTGGGTAAGAGTCGCACTATGCTTTCGGTATACAGTCTTATCAAACAGGTGACCTCCATGGACACAACGGTTCTCATTGAAGGTGAATCAGGCACAGGCAAGGAACTTGTGGCGAGGGCTATTCATTATCAGAGTTCCAGGTCAGTCAAACCCTTCGTTAAGGTAAATTGCTCGGCCCTCGCCGTTACTATTCTGGAAAGTGAACTCTTCGGACATGTGAAAGGGGCATTTACCGGGGCACTTTATGACAAGAAGGGGAGGTTTGAAGAGGCAGATGGTGGGACTGTTTTCCTCGATGAAATCGGGGATATCTGCCCCTTGATCCAGACGAAATTGCTCAGGATCATGGAACATAGAGAATTTGAAAGAGTGGGGGAAAACAAGACTCGTACCGTAGATGCCAGGATTATTACAGCCTCCAATAAGGATCTGAAGGAGTTAGTTACAAAAGGCCAGTTCCGGGAAGACCTCTACTATCGCCTGAAGGTGTTACCGATCCATCTGCCGCCCCTTTGTGAGAGACGTGAGGATATCCCCCTCCTGGTCAACCATTTTATCAATCAATTTAACCGTAAGATGGGGAAAGAGATACAGGGCATCTCAAGGGAGGCTATGGAGGCCATTCTCAACTACCAATGGCCCGGTAATGTCCGTGAACTTGAACATGCCATAGAATATGCCTTCATCCTATCTATGGGAAACAGTATCGTCCTTTATAATCTGCCTCAAGAGGTGAGATGTCCGGAGGGGCGTCACCTAATCAAGGACGGGATGAAGTTAACGGGGATGGATGAGGTGACAAGGATCCGGGAGGCATTAAAAGAGACCGGGAATAACCATTCAGGAGCGGCACGCCTGCTGGGTATAAGCCGGACCACCTTATGGAGAAGACTTAAAGCCCACCAGTTAATCCCCTGATGAAACACCGGGAACAGTTGAAACATCAAGGTCTGTTTCATGAAACACCTTTCTTAAAACTCCTGTCTATCGATTCACTTCACAGGGACTCTTAGAATATACGATTTTTCAAGAGGTTAGAACCATACAATCTTGAAAAAGATGCGAGCCTGACTTTTGGCCTGCGTTCTGCAATAAGAGATCTATGAAAGGTTTTCACTGACGAACCAAATAACTAAGGAGG
>JACRHA010000039.1 GCA_016234185.1 Nitrospirota bacterium | reverse complement strand
TTTAATTTCTCAAGGGCCTTGTTAAAGCAGTCAGGACTGGGTTTTCCTTCGCTTACATCCTCAGCGCTTATAATTACATTGAAGGCAGAACGGATACCGGCGCTTTCCAGAACAAACTCTATCTCATGCTTCAATGCCCCTGAGGCTATTGCAAGGAGATAGTCCTTTTTTGATGACTCAACAAACTCCACAACACCCGGGTATATAAAAAGATCATTTTTTATATACCCCATCAGGTAAGTTGTCTTTTTCTTTATGAGCGATTGAATCAGTTCAGTGGTTGCCTCAATCCCGTTAGATCTAAGTACTGTACTGAAGCAACCCTTGTCATCCAGGCCAAGGTATATCTCATAATAATCCTTATTGCTTATTGACAGCCCCATCTCTCCAAGCACCTTCTGAAACATCTTGAGATGGACCGGCTCACTGTCTGTGATTACCCCGTCGAAGTCGAAGATAATGGCCTTCAGCATGGATACGGCAATATAGCATGAAGCCTAATGTATTGCAATATCTCAGTGCTATCTTGCCCAGAGAGCCTTAAAATTCAGCAAAACGGCCTGTAGTGAAGACCTACCCCCTTTACACGATATTTTTATCTGACATAATAGCCTCATGTTTTTAAGATGCACCGGTGAAGAGGGGGATACCGGCTACCCCTCACTAAATCTCTATTTGTAACTGGTCCTGCCAACCCTGTTCATTATATCAATGCCCCATCATGTCATGGAAAATTTTCTCATGTTCTTCTCTGAGGTCTCTGTGTTGAATAACAATCATCTTGATCAGACTTTGAGCCTTTTCATAATCATTAGACAGGGACATCAGTGTATCTTCCCTGTAGGAGAGATCATCCTGGATTGTTTTCTCCATCTTCTCAGATATCTCCTTCAGGGATTGAACAGCATCATTACACCTTGCAATAAGTTCTCTATCCTCTGTCAGTAATGGCTCAGACTTATCCTGCCATTTCTTGAACATCAGATCATGTTGGCCTTTCATGGCCTTGTAATTCTGTTCTATCTGCTTGCAGGTTTTTGCCCCTGACTCATAAGCCTTCAAGACGGTCTGAAGATCGGGGGTTTCTGCCAGTGCGACCCGGGCGGTTAGTCCTATCACAAAGATACCGGCAACAAACATTAGCCTTTCATGTTTTAAGACGATAACCCTGATAAGGTAAAAAAGGATGAGGATCCATACCGCCAGCAGGAACACCCCGCCGAAGGGGATAAAGAAAAATTTCTCAGCCAGGCGAAAGGCTCCGCTTTTCCCATAGGATGGCAGAACTAACACGATCATCAGCCACCCGAAGGGATAGAGAAGGCCGAGACAGGTCAAGCCGTGCAATATCCTTTTAATCCTGTCCCGGAGACTCATATTGACGATAATCAGATTCAACACAAAGACCACAAGGGCCAGCCCGTGGGAGTGGAGATGGAAGGTGTGAACCCTCGATAGGGCCTCCCCCTCTATTCCGTTGAGAATGGCGCGGTCGATGTCATCAACTCCGACCAGTCCATGAACCTCCGGATGTGCCATTACCGATTGGCCAATAAAGCCTTTGATCTGTTGCGGGAACCCTCCCAACAACGCCCCCGCCAGCTCACCGAAACCAAAAAGCAACAAACAGAAAAAAACGATCCAGGGTGAAGGTAGTCTGACCATAACCCCTCCTTTCCGCCCCTTACCTCCCCCGCTCCCCAAAGGGGAGCGGGGGAGGTAAGGGGTTTTCCGATCGAACAACGAATCGGCCTGTCTCACTGTGGATGTAAGTCGCCGGGCATCAGGGGAGGCAGATCCAGACGAAAAGCCTTCAATATCCCCTTTACCAGCTCTTTTTGTAAATCTACAAATATCTCCGCTTGCCCATCCTCCAACCGATATAGCATGCTGTCCAGCAACCGGTCGAGGCGCTGCCCCTCGACCGGGTCCCTTTTCGTCAGGGCAGGTTCCAGGAGATATGAAAAATAATTTCTCCCCAACCAGAACATGGTCCGTTGAGACTCCCGATTGACCG
Organism: Nitrospirota bacterium; assembly: GCA_016234185.1. GTDB lineage: Bacteria > Nitrospirota > Nitrospiria > JACRHA01 > JACRHA01 > JACRHA01. The sequence continues at coordinate 2,031 of JACRHA010000039.1, read as the reverse complement.
GTTTCTTGCCAAAGGTGGCCTGAAGGGTTTCAAACTTTTCCCTCATCAGGAGGAAGGAAAGTTCCTGAACCACCTTTTGAAGACGGAGGGCATCCCCTGACTTCAGGGCATCTTCCAGCGACATGCCGATCTGTGTTCCGAACCGCCGGTCAATATTTCCGGCCGTTGTCTTGAGACCTGCCCCCTGCATCACCATACCCATCCCCATCTCATGGGAGAAGTCTTCGTAGACCATCCGGGTCTCATGGAATGCCTCCCTCTCTTTCCCGTTTTCTATGAGGATCAAAACACGTTTCATATGAATCATCAAGGGTGTTACCTCACCCACAACCTCGTGGGCCCTGAGGAGAGAAGGAAGAGCCAATAAGCCGGCAAGAATCCACAACGATAAGAACAGCAGCGCCTTTAATTTCTGAACCATTGGGTCACCTCCGTCAAAATAGTTTAGAGATACCGAACTTCACCCCGATGTCGGGTGAATGTTCATTGAGACCGAAGGGGACAGCCAGCTTAAAGGCCAGATTTTGAAGGGTAAAGAAGGTCTCGGTCTGAATCACCCCGATGACCTCCGGTGCAAGCGTCAGTTCCGTATCGCCAAAAGCAGGGGATTGACCGTTCAATTCCGCCAGCACCATCAACCGGTCAGGGATCACCTTGATCATCGGTGCCACGCTGTAAGACCAGATAGTATGGTTGACCACCTCTTCCGTTCCTGTCGCCCCGTCGAACTCCCTCTCGGTCTCAAGTTCATAGGCCCCATTGAAATGGATCACGAACCCGGGGTGCAGGTTTTTCGAAAATATCACGGTGCCCTTCATTCCGTGTCCATTCCCATTTACTCCGGTCGAGGGTGAGAATTCGGCGCCAAAAGCGGCATCCGGTAAGATCCGGGTTTCATCCAGAAAACGGTGTTTAATGCCGAATCCGATCTCTTCAACCCCGCTATCTTTTGGGTATCCCGTCTCCTTCTCCCGGAGTAAGATTCCACCTTCCAGGTTGAGCTGGGTCCTCTCCCCGATGCCGATTTCCAATTCTACAGGCAAAAGATGGATATCCTTCAGGGCGCCATTTTCCTCTCTTGAAAATTCATATCTGACTTGTCCGAATATCCTCCCGCGGGGAGGGGTCGCGGCAATCTCGGTACCGAGCGGTTCCAGGATATGGGCAGCAAAGACGTCACTCCCCACACACAAATAAAAATTGATAAACAATAAGCCTATTACATACAAAAAGGCAAAGATCTTTTTCATTGGGAACGATCCCCCTTTCACCGAGGCATTACTATTTGTCACTAAACGTTCTTGATTTCTGACTGCTTAACAGAAGGAGGATAATGGGGGTGCACGGCTGCGGACGTTAGAGTCAAGGGTCTGTGATGGCGCCTTTTCTTCATGGAAAGGGTGATTCATGGTAACCGGAGAGATACCGGTTATATGGAGTGCATTCGTCAGGATACCGGCGGATGAAAGCAAGTGCGCATACAGGCAGATGGGGTGTTTTCTATCATTATCTTGATGAGAGTGATGAGGAGGAGGGGGGCCTGGATCATCCTGGGGGTGATGACTATGGTCATCACTGCTCTCTTCTATATCGTGATTTACCCCTGCACCTTTGCTACCTATATCACACTGAAGATTACATAAAATAATGGCAGGATAAATAGAGAGGTAGATAGTCAGAAGAATGGCTACAGAGAGTCTGTATGGTAATCCTCGATTTCTAAACCGGAGCCTTTCCATTTGCACCCATCTACTCGAAGACCTCTCTCAGAGGGAGGGAAAAGCCTTCCAACCCTGAATCTGAATCCCCTCCTGGAGGGATGGGTATACTCTATCAGACGGGTAATACATAGTCAAGAATGATATTCGTAATGCGATAATCTTTAACTGCAATTCAGACACTGGACTTCAGACTTTAGACTTTAGACTTTTCTATGTAAGAAATCAGCCCCTGTAGTGTTTTCAAGCTTTCCGCTCACTGTCTGTGATTACCCCGTCGAAGTCGAAGATAATGGCCTTCAGCATGGATACG
>JACRHA010000037.1 GCA_016234185.1 Nitrospirota bacterium | reverse complement strand
GCGAGCAAGGCGAGCGTTGAGGGGGAGGCTCCATCCGGCTTTGCCGGTGGAGGGGGCGACGCAAGCCCCTTTAAATAGACGAGGTAAGGGATTGGGGTTATTCAGAGATTCCTTTGAAAAAGGGGAGTTCCTTGTTACTGCCGAGTGCGGTCCGCCCAAAGGGACAGATGTAGCTCCCCTTCTGGCCCATGCAAGACATCTTGTGGGCAGGGTACATGCTGTTAATGTAACTGATAATCAGGCAGCGATGATGCGGGCCTCCTCCCTTTCTGTATGCAAGCTCCTTCTTGATATTGGCCTTGACCCGATATTTCAGATCACATGCCGGGACAGAAACCGTCTTGCTATCCAGTCGGATCTTTTGGGGGCTCATATATTGGGGATAAGAAATGTCCTCTGCCTTACGGGTGATCATGTGACATTTGGAGATCACAAGGAGGCAAAAGCTGTATTTGACATGGAATCGGTCCAGATGCTCCAGGTAGTCGGCTTCCTAAACAGCGGAAAGGATATGGCAGGGAATCAGCTTGAAGGGGCTACCGACCTCTTTGTTGGTGCCACGGTGGTTCCTGAGGCGAACCCGATCGAGCCAACGTTATTTAAATTCGAAAAGAAGGTGAAGGCAGGGGCAAGATTCTTTCAGACCCAGGCTGTATATGATTCAAAGAGGTTCATGGAGTTTATGTCCCGTGCCAAAGAACATAAGTTGAAGGATGGAATAAAGATCCTTGCCGGGATACTCTTGCTGAAATCTGCAGGGATGGCGAACTATGTCAATAAGAATGTACCTGGCATAAGGGTGCCTGAAGAGATGATAAGCAGGCTGAAATCCGCAGGCAAAGAAAGATCCCTTGATGCAGGCATAGACATTGCTGCTGAGACAATAAAGGGGGTAAAGGATTATTGTGATGGTGTACACATCATGGCTATCGGCGCAGAAGAGCATGTCCCGGAGATTCTAAAAAGGGCAGGCATTTAGATGGGGATCACAATACAGGATATCCAGAAGAAGAAAAGGGAGGGAAAGAGGATAAGCATGCTCACCTCCTATGACTTCCCTTTTGCCCAGATAGTGGATGAGGCAGGAATAGATATTATCCTGGTTGGTGATTCCCTGGGTGTTGTGGTTCAGGGGAGGGAGAATACGCTCTCTGTGACAATGGATGAGATGATCTATCATACCATGATGGTTTCAAGGGGGGTAAAAAACTCACTCATAATCGGTGATATGCCTTTCATGTCATATCAGGCAGGTATTGAGGATGCCGTAAGAAACGCCGGCAGGTTCTTAAAGGAGGGGGGGGCGGCTGCGGTAAAGCTCGAAGGAGGGTCTAACGTAGCAGATGTTATTACCGCCATCTCGAGGGCAGGCATACCTGTCATGGGCCATATAGGGCTTACCCCTCAGTCTGTGCATAGCATGGGCGGATTTAAGGTCCAGGGAAAGGGGGCGGAGGGGGCGGAGAGGTTGGTCTCGGATGCAAAGGCCGTTGAGAATGCCGGGGCATTCTCTGTTCTCCTTGAAGGGATACCCATGGAGCTTGCAAGAAGGGTCACACAAGAACTTTCGATCCCGACTGTGGGGATCGGGGCCGGGCCTTTTTGTGATGGGCAGGTAATCGTCCTCCATGACCTCCTGGGTCTATTTGACAGGTTTGTCCCCAAGTTTGTGAGGAGGTACGCTGAACTAAAAAAGGTCTCTATTGATGCGATCAGGAGGTACAGGGAGGATGTAGAGTCAGGCAAGTTCCCGTCTGAGGAGGAGAGCTATAAATAAAATGGGCGCAGTAAGGCTAAAAGTAAAACTATTGAGGCATACGCCGGATCTAGAGGGTACAGTAGCCCTTGCCGCTAAACTCTGCTATAGTTCTTCGGACATTGATGCATTGGAGGAGAAGATAGGTTCCTCTGAGCAATCAAAATTCATAGAGAAGCTTGTTAAGATGGGGCATATGTCCCCTCTTGAGCATATCAACTTTACCTTTGGCATAGAGGGGATTTCACGGGCCTGTTCGCACCAACTTGTAAGGCACAGGCTTGCGTCATATTCCCAGCAGAGTCAAAGGTATGTGAGCGAGCAGAGCGGGAGGAGCGGTGACGGTCTTTTTGATTATGTGATTCCGCCAAGTGTTCAGTCCGCAGGAAAGGGCGAATGGTTTTCGGAAAAGATGAGACAGATACAGACATGGTATGATGAGCTTGTCTCATGCGAGATACCTAATGAGGATGCAAGGTTTATCCTGCCGAATGCGGCCGAGACCAAGATCGTATTGACAATGAACGCAAGGGAGCTTTTGCATTTTTTTAAGGTAAGGTGCTGTGAGCGGGCCCAGTGGGAGATAAGGGAGATGGCCACGATGATGTTGTGGCTCATAAGGGATCAGGCCCCTAATATATTCAAAAAGGCGGGTCCTGTATGTCTGTTTGGGCCTTGCGATCAGGGCGAGATGTATTGCGGGATCATAGATGAGGTAAGAAAAAGGTTTGGTGTGGTCAGGGTATAAGCCTAAGAGATCTGTTACTAAATATTTTTTTAGGGGGAGGCAGCGAGCCCAAAGCCCCGAAGGGGTCGGCTCTGCCGAGGCGAGCGTTCGGAAGGGGGACGAAGTCCCCCTCCGAGAAAAATTTAGGAGGTATTAATGCTTATTATAGGCGAGAGGATAAGCATCCTGGCGAAGAAGATGAGAGATGCGATGCTCTCAAGGGATCCAAAGCCGATCCAGGATAGGGCAGTTGCACAGGTGGAGAAGGGTGCGGATATGCTTGATGTAAGTATCGGCCCTGCTGATGATGGAGGGGAGGCGCTCATGGACTGGGTTGTTAAGACCGTCCAGGAGGTGGCCCACGTGCCATTATGTATTGACACGACCAACCCAAAGGCGATGGAGGCGGGCTTGAAGGCCCATAATTCCACATTTGGGAGGCCGATGATCAATTCGACAGACGGGTCAGAGGAGCGGATGAACACAATGCTCCCCCTGGCGGCAAGATATAATGCCGACATAATAGCATTAACATTAAGCGGTTCAGGCATACCGGCAACAGCAGAGGACAGGTGCGGCATAGCATCAGAGATCATGTCCAAGGCCTTGGAGTTTGGACTTCCACTTGAGAATATATATCTGGACCCGCTGATCCTGGCTATCAATTGCATGCAGGACCAGGCAAAAGAGGGGATCAAGGCGATAAAGCTATTCCAGGAGATAAACGATCCGCCCATGAAGACATCTGTTGGCTTGAGCAATATATCGAACGGATGCCCAAAGGAGCTGAGGGAGATTATCAACAGGACATATCTTTCTCTTCTTATTTATGAAGGTCTTACTGCAGCTATAGCCGATCCTACGGACAAGGCCCTCATGGATGTGGTAAAGACAACAGAAATGCTCATGGGAAAGAGGCTCTATGCGCACTCTTTCCTGGATCTATAAATATATATTAGCTTTCAGAGGGAGCTGGCAAACCCGGAGAAAAAACAGCGAGCGGAGTCGAGCGTAGGGAGGGGGAGGCTCCATCCGGCTCTGCCGGTGGAGGGGGATGGTCGCTCCCCTAATAATAGGAGGAAAATATATGCCCTTTGTGGTACCTAAGGAGAATTATACTGGACGGATCTATACGGTGGAGATCGGTACAGGTGAGAAGGCAGTTAAGGTTGGCGGTGCGAATACACTGCCTTATTTGGGATTTGAAGGAGAGATCCCGAATCCACCTGCAATAGCAATCGAGATTCAGGATATACCTGCAAAGGACTGGCCTGAAACACTGAAAAAACCATTTGATGGTGTTACTGATGATCCTGCCGCATGGGCAAGGTTCTGTGAAAAAGAACTTGGAGTAGGGATAATTGCCCTGAGGCTGATAAGCACACATCCTGATTATGGAGATAGAAAGCCGGAGGAGGCCGCAAAAACTGTTGAGGCGGTACTCGGTGCTGTCTCCGTTCCCTTGATTATACTCGGAAGCGAACATGTTGAGAAGGATACACAGGTCTTGAAAGTAGTGTCAGAAGCGGCAAAGGGCCGGAACTGCATCATCGGTAAGGCACAGGAGGAAAATTATAAGACAATAGCTGCATCTGCAATGGCAAACAACCACAAGATTATTGCTATGTCTCAGCTTGATGTGAACCTTGCAAAACAGATGAATATACTCCTGATGCAGATGGGGTTTGACAAGGAGAGGATTCTTACGGACCCGATGTCCTCGGCATTAGGCTATGGTCTTGAATATACCTATTCCGTTATGGAGAGGATCAGGCTTGCTGCGATTGTCCAGAATGATCCGGCAATGCAGCCGCCCCTTGTTTCAGATATCGGCAGAAACGTATGGAAGGCAAAGGAGACCATTGCATCAGAGTCTGACATCCCTGAGTGGGGTTCCGTTGAAGAGAGGGGAATTACCTTTGAGGCTGTTACTGCTATAAGTATGATTATGGCCGGATCTGATCTTCTGATCATGCGCCATCCTAAAGCAATAGAAATCGTAAAAAAGACCATCAATGAACTGATGGAAAGGTAGATGTAAGGGCGAGGCGGCGCCTCGCCCTTACTCAATCGTAATATCATTCATGAAATTAAATGGAGGATTTAAATAATGGCGCTTTCCGGTGTCGAGATTTTCAAGCACCTCCCGAAAACAAACTGCAAGGAGTGTGGCCATCCCACATGCCTTGCCTTTGCAATGAAGCTTGCAGCAAAACAAGCCAACCTCGATTCATGTCCCTATGTCTCAAAAGAGGGGAAGGAGTTTCTCTCCTCTGCATCCGCCCCTCCGATTAGACCTATCTGTATAGGGCACGGAGACGGATCTGTGAAGCTTGGAGAAGAGACTGTCCTCTTCAGGCATGAGAAGAAATTTGTCAATCCCTGTGCGCTGGCGCTCTCAATCGATGACAGCCTGCCTGATACCGAGATATTAAAAAGGATAGATGGGGTAAAGACTTCAGAGATTGAGAGGGTAGGTCAGAAGTTAAGGGTGGAGATGATCTCTGTTGGCCATACCTCTTCTGATCCGTCAAGGTTCAGTGCAGTTGTGAAGCTTATCAGGGAAAATGCCCCAAAGATCCCGCTGATACTGAATAGCAAAGATCCCGCTGCCATAGAATCTGCCCTTCCCCATTGTAAAGGCGCAAGACCGGTAATCTATGCTGCTACAAAGGATAATACCGAGGCCATGGTAAAGCTGGCCAAGGAGAACTCAGCTATACTGGGGGTGTATGCAGAAGGGCTTGATGCCCTATCCTCCCTGACGGAGAAGATAAAGGGTATGGGCCTTGATGACCTTGTGATTGATCCGGGCGCTAGCACCCCGAGGAGGATGATAGAGGATTATACTATGATAAGGCGCTCCGCTATAAAGAAGGGTTTCAAGCCTCTTGGTTATCCCATAATAACATTTACATCAAGCAAGGATGTATTTGCTGAGTCCATGAAGGCGAGCATCGGGATCGCGAAATATGCATCCATTATAGTATTAGATTCTATTGAACGATGGAAGATGCTTCCCCTTATTACCCTCAGGCAGAATATATATACCGACCCGCAGGTGCCGATGCAGGTGGCGCAGAAGATTTATAAAATCGGAGATGCTAACGAGAAATCACCGCTCCTTCTTACTACTAACTTCTCCCTTACCTATTTTATTGTCCAGGGTGAGGTAGAAAATAGTAAGGTCCCCTGCTGGCTTGCCATCATGGATGTAGAGGGCCTTTCCGTTTTGACCGCATGGGCAGCCGGTAAGTTTACCGCGCCCAAGATCGCGTCTTTTATCCTTGAGAGCGGTATAGGCGATAAGGTAGCCCGCAAGGAACTTATTATTCCGGGGTATGTCTCCATACTCTCCGGCGCCCTTGAAGAGAAGCTAAACAGTGACTGGAAGGTTGTAGTAGGCCCCCGTGAGGCCAATGCCCTTCCGGCGTTTTTAAAGAACAGGGCGGCATAGTAACATGCCTTGAAGGTTCATTGATATAAAACAAAGGAACCAGAAAATAAATATGTAAAACCGTTGAATAAAAATCTTTTAATATGATAAACTTTCCTTCTATAGAGGTAGTTTAAATGAAAGAAGCAATAAGATATTTAAACAACGCAAAAGAGATCCTTAAATATACACCAGTTGAAGAAGGAAACTATATAGATATTAAACCGGTTAGAGAGGCTTGTGGGACAGCTTATCTTGCTCTTCTTATGGCAATAGATGAATATCTATTAAAAATAGGCATAAAACAAGACAGGCTTCCAACTTCCGTGGATGGTTATAGAAGGGCGTTACAGAGATATATATCGATCCATAATGGCAAGCTCTTAAGGAGTTTTGATGCCCTTTACAACGAATTGCATATTGCAGGTCATTATAGAGGCCTCCTAAGAGAGGCAAGTGTAGTAAAAGAGGTTTTTAAATCTGCAAAGGCCTTCATCGAAAAGATTAAATGAGAGATTTTAACCTATCAGCCTCCCCCTTATCGCTATAGAGATGGCATGGATCTCATTCTTGGCATTAAGCTTCTTCCTGATCCTATTTAGATATTCTTTGACCATCCTTGGTGAAGCGTTGATCTTCAAGGCGACCTCTTTTTGATCATAACCGAGGGATCTCCACCGGAGGATCTCTTTTTCTTTTTCTGTCAGATGGGTGTTATAATTGGAATGATGATTAGCAGGGTCGTCCTGATATCTATTTTTTAGGCCCTCGTATAGCACAGGGAGGAGATTCTCAAATATCTTAAGATAACTTTTGCATTCTTCATATGAATTCATTGTCAAAGAGAAATAACCGATCCTCTTTTCATGGATCCCCGCAACACCGCCTATTAAAGAGTTCTCCAATTTAAATTCTTTAATCCGCGCAAGATATTCTTTATCAAATTTATTTCGGGATCGGGATGCTACATCAGATAAGATCTGACATCTTCCCTCTTTAAGCCATTCATGAAAGCAGGGGTCCTTCTTTAGCACCCCATTTGATACATACCATCTTAGAAACTGCTCAGGATAATCTATGTGTATTACATCTATGATCTTATAGGTATCAATACAGCATAAGCCGCATGCCATATTTTGATACGGGATAAGGGATCTTAGCTTATTAAGAAGATTTTTAAACTGTCTTGGAGTCCGGCAGCCTACGACATCATATTCCAGGGTCTCCCTGGAGACCTGTGGGGGGGGGGAGATTAGAGATATCCTTATCCTCTTTCTTCATGGGCTTATCCTTATGTCTATTTAGACATAGTCTAAAAGGCCGTAGTCCTTTTAGGCAATTGACTATTTTTTAAAATAGTTTATAAGAATATACCCAAGATACACAAAAAGGCAAGATAATTTATTTATGGGCTATTCTGGGATAAAAAGGTTTTTTATTTTCTTGAAAATAAAAAAGAGGGTTTTTAGAAGGCAGCGTTTATACAATACAGCAATTTAATTATAAGAGAGGGGAGGAGATAATGAAGTTTGCACGAGGCAATTCATGGCATACCTTGCATTATTTGATCGTATGTTTCATTCTTACAGCCTTTTTGGTTAGTTGTGGCGGTGGGGGGGGTGACAACCCACCTAGTACTGGAAGCACTGGTGGGACTGGCGGAGGTGGAGGAGATAGCATCAGCACCCTCAATTCTGCGGGCCTCGACCTGCTTAAGAGCAAGGACATTACTAATGCAAAAGTCAAATTTCAGGCAGCAGTAGAAGCAGCCGGGACACAATCCTCAAATGATGCAGATACGGCTCGGTTCTTTTATGCGCTTACCCGGGTGGCTGCCTTGGGGTTTGACCTGACATCAGATGGGAATTCTAATGACCTTAACCGTGCTGCCGATATTTTTGATCGCTTTGGATGCAGCAGTGCGGGTCGTGATCCGTTCCTCTGGACAGCGACCTGCCCGGATACCCTTCCTGGTGGTACCCCTACAACGGGTGAACTTCTAACGTTTTTACAAGATGTTGTCTTGCCTGAGCTGGAAGGGGCAACCAGTAATCTGGATGGGGTGTCAAGTTCGTTTAATAAAGTGTGGACAGAGCCTATATCTTCCACCACGGTTGAAAGCGACTATGGCGACGTACTTTTCGCCAGGGCTTCCCTAAAGGCCCTTCGGGCAGAGATCCTGATCTTGCTCTCCTATAATCTGGACATAGATATCGATGCACAGGCAAATGATACAACTTCCACCGCAGAACAACGGCTTGCCAATAACCCCAACTTTTTTAAACCTACGGCGTCGGCATCTGCCTATCTCCCCCAGGGGCGGGCCCTGCTGCAAGGCATGGTGGATGACCTGATTGCGGCGGCGAATGCAATCCAGACCGAGACAGATAGCCAGACAGATGATCTGATTACCCTAGAGGACATGACCCAGGCGGATATCACACAGGGCAAGGCCGATCTTACCACATTTAAGGATGCCTTATCGACAGCCACAACCGTGGATGATAACGAGACGCCCAGTGATACGAACGATGATGTGGTTATCAACGGGGATCCCTTCTTCTCCACGGTGCTTGATCTGCGGGCAATGTTCCCGCCATTTACCGGGGACAATCCGACTGGCTTCTTCCCAGACCCAACATTTGGCGGGGTCTTGGTTCAACCGACGAACCTCAACGATGATCTGAATAATAATAGCGTAGCAGATATCTTTGAGAATGGAGGGGCTGCCAAAGCCAAATCTTTGACCAAGTCACTTCACAAAGATCAACAAAAGGTCCAAACATTCAGAGACAAGGTATTAAAGTAAAGACAAAGGAAAAGGCCCTACAACACTTTTTTGTTGTAGGGCCTTTTTATCAAGAGAGGGAGAATTAGGTAGTGTTCCGCCTAAAGCCTGGATGGCTCCTTTTACTAATAATTCCTTTCCTTTCCGCTTTTTTAATCTGGGCTTTCTTGGCAGGGCGGGATAGTACCAGGCAATCTTCAATCCCACAAGAAAAAAAACCAGCCTCTTCAGCCCCAATAGAGATAAAAGGGTTTTCTTATCAGATGTACCGGTCAGATAAACTCAGCGCAAAGATTGAAGCTGATCTCTTTCAGGTTCATTCAAGGAAG
>JACRHA010000036.1 GCA_016234185.1 Nitrospirota bacterium | reverse complement strand
TGCATCGCTGTATTGTCCAACAGAACCGAAGATGACCTCCTCAATCATCTCAGGGTCTATGCCGCTACTCTTGATAAGCTCCCTTACAACAATCTCACCAAGCTTATGGGCGGTTATGTCCCGTAAGGCCCCCCCAAAGTTTCCAATCGGCGTCCTGACACCATCCATAATTGCGACCCGCTTCATATTTTCCTTTTCCCCTTTTGCAGTTCCTCCTCAAGCAAGACCCTTCTCAACACCTTCCCTACGAGTGTCCTGGGTAATTCCTTCCTGAATTCCAATGCCCTTGGAACCTTAAATCCGGCCATCTCCTTTTTGCAAAAATCCGTTATCTCTTCCACGGTAGCCGACTCTCCATCCTTTAATACTATATATGCCTTTATAAGCTCACCCCTAAACTCATCTGGTATGCCCACGACCACCGCCTCCCTGATCTTCGGGTGCCTGAAGAGCGCCTCCTCTACTTCTCTGGGATATACATTCTCTCCCCCTGTCTTTATCATATCCTTCTTCCGCTCAACAATATAAAAAAAGCCGTCTCCATCCATCCTGGCCAGATCCCCTGTATATAACCAGCCATCCCTCAAGACTGCATTGGTCTCATCGGTTTTCATCCAGTACCCCTTCATAACCTGGGGTCCCTTTACAATCAGCTCGCCGATCTCTCCAACTGGCATATCCTTCTTTCCGTCCAGAGGGTCTACAATCCTTGCATCTGTATCAGGGAATGGGAGCCCTATACTCCCCTTTTTCCTCATACCGAATATCGGATTGCAATGGGTAACAGGTGACGCCTCTGTCAGCCCATAGCCCTCCACAAGCTTTCCACCAGTAAGGCTTTCAAACCGCTCCTGCACCTCGGCATGGAGCGGCCCGGCCCCGCTTATACAGACCTTTATTGAAGAAAGACCATAATCCCTAACCTTACCGTAGTTATTTATTGCCACATACATCGCCTGCACGCCCATAAAGACAGAGGTCTTATGTCTCGCTATAGACTTTAATACTTCTTCGACCTTGAATTTAGGCAGGACCACAACGGTTGAGGCAAGATATATGCAGAAATTCATGCATGCCGTCATACCATATACATGAAAGAAGGGGATTACACCTAAAAAGACCTCCTCTCCTTTTTTTAAAGCGGGCATCCAATGGGCGCATTGAAGCAGATTTACCATCAGATTTCTGTGGGTAAGGACTACCCCTTTTGGGATACCTGTTGTCCCCCCGGTATACTGAAGGAGGGCGGTATCACCCGCGCTGACATCGATACAGGGGTCATCACCTCTTGATCTTTTTATAAGATCCTTGAAATCATATACAGGCCTGGTCTTTTTAACCTTAATCCATTGGCCCTCCATCTTTGCCTTGATCGGATAGATGAGCTTCAAGACCGGGGGAAGGTAATCCCTGACGCCTGTGAGTATGATCGCCTTCAGATGGACACCATTGATAACGGCCTCTATCCTCGGATAAAAGATATCAAGGGCTATGATTACCTCGGCGCCGGAATCGGCAATCAGGTGTTTCAATTCCCTTTCAACATAGAGCGGGCTTATCTCTACAACAATAGCGCCGGCCTTCAAGATCCCATAATAGCCTATTAAGGCCTGGGGGAGGTTCGGGAGCATCAGTCCTACGCGGTCGCCCTTCCTTACACCAAGGGCTATTAAGGCATTGGCAAGCCTTTTTACCTCGTTCTCTAGCTCCCTGTAACTTATCTTTTTTCCATAAAATATGATGGCCGTCTTGTCAGGAAATTCATCGGCAACACCGGAAAGGATGGAGCCTAGAGAGACATCAGGGTATTCGATGGAATGGGGAATCCCATCTTCATAGGATTTCAGCCAAGGTCTCTCAAGTAATCCCACAGGCCTCCTTATAATGCCTCAAATTTATACCACTTTCATGGCTTTGTCAATGATGGATAGGCTTCTAAACCTTATCACTGCGGCGAGGTTTATGGCTGGGTTGCGGAGGAAAGTTGTAGCCCTTTATTGGATCCCGGTTTCTACTTTTCTCGCTTCACCTTCTTATCGTTTTCAAATTCCTGCGCAAAGGCGGTAAAGAGGACATTATCCCGTTTTTGATAAACACCATCTATCTTTGGTTCACCCACATCAGTTTTAAATAGATTTTTGATGAGGCAATTCGGCCAGTTGACGGAGATCCATTGGGCCGCTATAATAGACTACTTTGATATTATCTGGAAATGGGCGATTAGCTCAGTGGTAGAGCGCTTGCTTCACACGCAAGAGGCCGCTGGTTCGATCCCAGCATCGCCTACCAACCGGTGATTAATCTTTTTTCTTATCCCCTCCATAGGGACCTAGTGCTATAGAGATCAGGATAAGGCATCCGACAAAGAGGATGAGGGCTAACGGCAGGAGGAAGAATGTCCAGGCCATTGTGATGGCTGCAAAAATGCCAAAGGCGGCAACAATCACAAGAAGGCAACCTAAAAGGTCCTTTTTGATTTCTGTAGTCCCCTTCTGCCATTGGTGATAAATTAGCGGCGGGCTACCTTCTTATCATCTCCTCCTTCTCCTGCTCAGTTTTGCAGGATATGCAGAGGGTAGTAACTGGCCTGGCATTAAGGCGCTGCAATGAAATCTCGCCCCCGCAGCTTTCGCATACACCGAATGTCCCGTCTACTATCCGGTCAATGGCCTCGTCTATCTTCTTGAGGAGCTTCTGCTCCCTCTCTTTGAGTCTTATCGTGAAATTCTGGTCTATCTCTGCTGAGGCCTGATCGCTTAGATCGGGTAAATTTTCTGTCCCAGGGTTAAGGCCGCTGCTGATAATCTCTCCAGCCTCGGCAAGAAGAGCCGTCTTTTGCTTTTCAAGCTCCTTCTTTATATCATCGTAGATACCCTTCTTCTCTTTTTTTGCTTTGCCTTTAGGTTTATGTTGCGGTTTTGTTTTATTTCCCATAGATTAACTCCCTTTTATTAATATGGCAACTATCAACAGGCCTTAAATCAAGTAAGCAAATATACCAGATAAATTATCTACGGTCAACACCTAAAACATACTTGTCAAGAATTACCATTCCTGTCAGGATCCGCTGGATAAGATTTTTTATCTGACCTATAATATAGAAAATCTATCGGCTGATATCTTATATAACTTTAAACATGAAAAGAGGTTGTAATGTCAAGGGTTTCCGTGATCATGCCCGTCCTTAATGAGGAGGGAATTATTGCGGATACGATCAGATCCTTAAATGACCCGCGCCTGGAACTTATTGTCGTCGATGGAGGAAGTAGAGATAAGACTACCTCTATTGTCAGCAGATATAAAGCACGTCTGATCCCGTCAATGCCCGGAAGAGGGCGGCAGATGAACCATGGGGCAAGATGTGCGACCAGAGAGATACTCCTCTTTCTCCATGGAGACGCAAAGATAACAGAGAAGGGGATAGATGCCATGCTTAAGGCAATGGAAGACCCATTGATAATAGGCGGCGCATTTAGGCTTGCCATAGACTCCAGGTCCCCCTATCTATCCTTTGTTGCCCTCTGGGCAAATATGAGATCAATCATATTCGGACTACCCTATGGAGATCAGGGGATATTTGTCAGGAGGTCTGCCTTCGAGGAGATCGGCGGCTATCAGGATGTCCCTATTATGGAGGATCTTGAATTTATAAGGAGACTTAAGAGGAGAGGAAAGATAAGGATCCTGGGGGAGTCTGTGTCAGTTTCGTCAAGGCGATGGGATAAAGAGGGCCCTATATACGCAACCTTTAGGAACCTGATACTTTCAGCCCTCTTTCTTCTCGGTGTCTCGCCGGACAGGCTCTATAAATGGTATAAGGAGGTCAGATAGTTCACAGAATACAGAATAAAACCCTACACCCTGTACCCTACACCCTATACCCTAAATGGACTGATCATTTTAGCTCCTGTAATACCCTTTTTGCCTCATCTGCCCCAGGGTAATTTGAGTTCTGCTTCAAGGAGGCCGCCAACTCCTTTTTGGCCTGATCCTTATCCCCATTCTTATAATAGGCCATGCCAAGGTGATACCGGACCAGAGGGTTCGACTCAAGCTTTTCTGCACCCTCCTTAAGCAGGCTGATGGACCTTAGATAGGCGCCCTTTTTATAATAGATCCAGCCTAAGGTATCAGCAATTGACGGGTCTTCCGGTAGTTTTTCTCTGGCTGTCTCAGCCAGGGACAGGGCCACGTCCAGGTTACCTCCATGCTCAGAATAGTTCCAGGCCAGGTTATTGGCGGCAGGTGCAAATTTAGGGTCGATTTTCAATGCCACCTCGTACTCTATCTTGGCCTTCTCAAAGTCTTGCAATGAGTCATAGAT
>JACRHA010000030.1 GCA_016234185.1 Nitrospirota bacterium | reverse complement strand
GGTGAGGGGGTATTTTCAGATGAAGCCTGTTGAATTTCTCAGAATAGCCTTTGCCTCAATACTGGAAAACAGACTCCGTTCATTCCTCACCATGCTCGGCATAATGATCGGGGTAGGCTCTGTTATCCTCCTCATCTCAATGACCGCAGGTTTCAGGGGATATTTGGTAAAACAATTTATGGGGATTGGGACAAATCTCATCATTATTAGTCCTGGTAAGACAGAGACCAAGGGTATAGGGCATCCCGGGTTTGAGGGTGTTCAGAAGATGACCACAGGAGACACACTTGCCTTGAGGAGACATGCTACTGCATTAGACGGGGTATCTTCTATTACTCTTGGTACGGTAGATGTGCGGTATATCGAGAGGGAGAGGGATGTGATGGTGGTAGGGATTGACGAGGAGTTTACAAGGGTAATAAATATAGGGGTAGATTCCGGAAGGTTTTTTACCTCAGATGATGTGGATGCCTCCAGGAGGGTCTGCACTATTGGATATACTGTAAAGAAAGAGCTCTTTGGGAGTAAGAATCCGCTTGGTGAGATTGTCAAGATTGGAGGGTCAGGGTTCAGGGTTATTGGTATTATGGAGAAGAAAGGGACGTTTATGGGCACTGATGATATTGATGATACGGTCTATATACCTGTATCTGCCGCTCAACGGCTTTTTAATACAGATAAACTCTTCGGGATAAGGGCTAAGGCGAGGAGTGCAGCGATGGTGGATGAGGCTACCGGTCAGATACGGGTAATCCTTAAAAAGA
The DNA here is from genome assembly GCA_016234185.1 of Nitrospirota bacterium. GTDB lineage: Bacteria > Nitrospirota > Nitrospiria > JACRHA01 > JACRHA01 > JACRHA01. The sequence goes on along the minus strand of JACRHA010000030.1, from coordinate 3,861 downwards.
GACACAACAACAAGGAGGATTTTACTATCCTGACACAGGGGGCCCTGTTGACAAGCCTTAATTCAATATTAGATACCCTTTCTACCGTACTTGCGGGTATAGCGGCGATCTCACTGTTAGTCGGGGGGATAGGGATAATGAATATCATGCTGGTCTCCGTAAGGGAAAGGACGCGGGAGATTGGTATCAGGAAGGCGGTTGGCGCAACAAGGCGGGATATACTGGTTCAATTTCTTGTCGAATCTACCATGCTCAGCCTTATCGGCGGGGTTATTGGTATTTTAACAGCGTTTATCGGTGTGGTGGTTATATCGTGGTTTATTCCCCAGATACCGCCGGTTATGAAGTTGTGGTTTATAGCCCTTGCCACCCTTTTCTCTGCTGCTGTAGGGATATTTTTCGGTGTGTATCCGGCGTTCAGGGCTGCCCGGCAGGATCCCATCGAGGCGCTGAGGTATGAATAAAATGCGGAATGCGGAATGAAATAAAATTAACTCCACCCTCCGGCAGGACCCCGGCCAGATCGGCAGGACTCCCCTGATCGACACTATTGATGCAGGGGCGCCCGCCGCAGATCCCCAGGTTGACGCCAGTATATGGGGAGGAATAGAGCAGGACAAAACCCCAGACAGACACGAATAGAGCGGCCCCCACGAGGATGGGGACATAGAGGTTCCGGCTCTTTCTTAGGAATCTCAAAAAAGGTTCGATCATGACTATAGACCACGGGTTTAATGAGGGACCGTTGCCACCATAGACCAGGCTATTTACACAGACGCGATTATAACAGACAAGCCCAGGAAAATCACCATAAGAAAGCTTAAAAAAAGTGCGTAATGTTCTCCTGGATACAAGCGCTTTTGTTGCCCTACTCGATAATAGTGAGAACAATCACCAAATCCGATGCCACACTCGTTGCCCTCGCATATTCGTTGTATTGCCACCTGATACCAAGATCAGTGCCACTAAGAAGGAGTCTGAAGATTCCATCGAAGAGGCTGGAGAATTTATTACAGCCATAGAGCAGGCGATTGACCGGCTGATAGGCGAAATGATGTTATCCCCAAAGTTCCACGAAGATAATTGTTGCAGAATCCAGGGAGTTTTGAAATAATACAAAGAATGGCAGTTAGGCATAAAAACCTATCTGAAGAAAATAGGAGGGATGCTATCGAGAGGCTCAGAGGCTTCTTTGAGAATTGCAATGAGATAATATTTGCCTACATCCATGGGTCTTTTGCAGAAGGATCCCCTTTCAGGGATATTGACATTGCCATATATGTAGACGACCAAACTGTATCAAGAGATGATGCCATCGATTATGGCCTTGATATCTCCGCCAGGGCAGAGATGAAAACCGGCATCCTTCCGCTTGATGTAAAGGTGATTAATTATGCGCAAGTGGGCTTTCAATTCTATGCAACAAAGGGGCAGATCCTGTTTTCAAAAGATGAAGAAATCCGATGCGAGTTCCTTGAAAGGACCTGGAAGAAATATTTTGATCTCCTCCCCAAACGAAGACAGATTCTCCTCGACCTGGTATCCGCATGAATGACAGATATAAGGCATTGAACATAGAGAGACTAAAAACCCTTTCCGAAGAGATCCGGGATGCCCTGAATAACCTCAAAGAATATGCCGTCCTATCTGATACCGAAATCATTTCAAATAAGACAATACTGAATGCAGCAAAGTATAATTTCATCGTCGCCATCCAGGCAGTCATAGACATATGTCATCATATTGTAGCAAGACTCTCGGGAAAGGTCCCGGATGAATATGGGGAGTGTTTTTTGTTATTAAAAGATCTGGCTCTTATTGACCCTGAGTATGCGATAAGGTTGAAATCTATGGCAGGTTTCAGAAATATTTTAATTCACCTATATCATGAAGTTGATGATGAAAGGGTGTGCAGGCATTTGAAAAACGATCTGGGCGTGATTGAGGATTTCCTGGATGTTATAAAAACGATCGTGGAAAAGAAGGAAAAAGGTGAGGAACACTTACCTTAAAATAAATTTATCTCAATTTTTTCATTTTCAGAATTTATCATGGATGTCCCCGGAATTATTCATCCCCCCATTCAGGGTATTTTCAGGGTATCCGTGACTTTCAGATCAGACCCTTTTGCCTCGCCCTGTTGAGGGCCTCCCGCCTGTCTTTTGCCTGGAGTTTTTCGTAGATATTTTTAAGGAAGCAGTGAAAGCCTCTTTTTAGCGGCGCCGTAACTTCTCTCGTCTCTGATGCCCTGAAGTATTTCCTGCAGGATAATCCCGCAGAGGATAACCCTGTTGTGATTTTTGATTAGATCCTCGAGCTTCTTGCTGTAAACCGATTCCGGATGTTGGAAAAAATCTATCCATACGGATGTATCAACGAGAACCACCGCGCCCTCTTCTCATTTCTTCAAGATCGCCTTCCCATCTTATTTTCCCCTTAAGGCCAAGAATTTTTTCAATCTCTTTTTGCTCCACGAGTTTCTCTAGGGCATAATTTACGATATCCACTTTTTTCGAGATCCCGGTGATACGCTGGGCTTTTTTTAGAAGGTCATCCTTAATATCAATAACTGTTCTTGACATCTCACATCTCCTTTCACAAGGATATATACACTGTTTTTTATATCATTTCAAGGATAATTTGATATCATTTCAGACTTTTGAATGGATGGGAGTCGAGCGGGATGGAGAGGAGGACCCGGGTGCCTCCCCCAGGGAAAGAGTGGACCTCAGCAGCGCCGCCCAGCTCCTCCATCCTCCTTGAGATGTTTTTAAGGCCGAAGCCGCCGCAACATAGCTAAAGAAAGAGTGGTGAATGGGACGTTTAAGAATTCAAGCATACGGAAGGAAAGGTAGGGGAAGGAGAGGTCCCGGAGCTGGAAGATATTTGTCATGCTAACCACAGACCCGACTGCAAAGAAAGTGAAGAAGAGAACCGTGATCTCATTTCTTTTTTTCCTGACGATGAGATAGGATAAAAATATGAAGGGCCAGTCCGTTAAGAAGAGGTGCATGGTGCCGGCTGCAATATTGATGGGGTAAGGGGCCGGGGTCAGAGAGATCTCCAGTCTCTGCTCCCCCCTCTCGATCAGAAGGATCAACGGCCTCCCGACGGCAACCGCCCCGTTTAGTTTCCTCTGGGCCTCCCAGAAGAGGGGGAGGTCTTTCTTCGATCCGAGAAGAAATGGATCGACATGAAAGGCAAAGTCAGGGATCCCAAGTCCGTTGATATCGATAATCCGATCCTCCGGCAGGACCCCGGCCAGATCGGCAGGGCTCCCCTGATCGATACTGTCGATACAGGGGCGCCCGCCGCAGACCCCCAGATTGACGCCGGTGTAAGGGGAGGAATAGAGCAGGACAAAACCCCAGACAAACACGAATAGAGCGGACCCCACTTTGTACTCCGTTTTTTTTAGAAACCTCGTATAGGCATTGTAGGTGTCCTGCGGGGTCTCAAACATCATTGGATGCCTCGTGATAATTTCCAGCAAATTCTTACTGAGTCGTTATAAAACAGAACATTCTTTTTCTCAGGCCTCAAGATTCTGCAGCCAGTTGCCGGCCTTTTTGACATGAATGCCTTCCAGATAAAGATCTCTTTTCAGATTCCTGACCAGAAGAATAGCCTCTGGTTTTTCTATAAAAAAACCGGAAAAATGTTTAAGCTGAGAAATCTCCGTATCTGTCAATTTGGTTTCGATTAGCCACTCAGGTTTTCCATCCCGGACAGTTAAGAAATCCACCTCTCTTTTTTCCCTGTCCCTGAGGTAATGAAGAGTGCATTTATCACCTGCCGTGTCCTCAAGGAAATGGAGTCGTTTAAGAAGAGAGCAGGCCACTGTATTCTCAAACCGTGCCC
>JACRHA010000029.1 GCA_016234185.1 Nitrospirota bacterium | reverse complement strand
TGTTGCAACCGTCTCATCTGCAATCTTATCAAGCAGGTCAGGGACTCCCTCTTCGGCAGCCCTCTTTTTAAACTCATCCTTAAAGGACTCCTTGAGGTTCTTTGTCAGCCAGACAATCCTCTTTAATCCGCCATCAGCAAGGAGGAACTTCTTACTGGTAAGAAAGTATCTGCCAACACCCATAAAACCAGGCGTCTGAACCCCTCCGCCAACTGTCCCGGCAATTGTTGAGAATTTCATGCCTATTGGTGTCATACCTGTATAACCCCTGTCCACCACCATCACACCATTGGCCTCAGGAACCACGGCGACTATACACTCAAAGCAGCCACAGGAGGTCATTGGATTGTCCATTATCGAGTATGCAGAGAAGCCCTGGAGGTTTCCGCCGGATGCCTTTGTTACATATTCGTCCACGCCCTCCCATTTTCCCTTTATCTTGTCTGTGGTTTCACCCTTCTTTACAGGCTGGTTTGGCCCGGTCTGGTCAATTTGAAATGATGCCTTTGTGTCAAGCCAGGTATAGGCGCCGCATAACCCGATACGCTCCGGCGATATAACGCATACATGTGTCGGGGCAAAAGACTGGCAAAGGATACAGGAATAGAAGGTATCAACCGATTCGTCGGTCATGTTTGCAATCTTCTCGCTCCGCTCCTTAAATATAAGCATCGCCTCCTCCTTAAGCCTCAAGACCTTATCCTCATCGGTATAGATGGAGACCTGTACCTTATCAACGATAGCAGGGAAATGGGACTTGACCATGGCTGTATAGATCTTTGCCAGATGCTCTATCCTGAACCCTTCATTAAATGCGGTCTTGCTGATCCTTCCCCATATGATATCCCTCTGGCCCATCTGCCATACACCCTGGGCCTCATTTATAAAGTCATGGAGTTTCCTTTCAAGGACAGGCTCAAAATCCTTTTCCATCTTTCGGCCTGCCACCTCAACAATAAAGGCCATAGGAATAAATCCGCCCTTGGTATGGATTTCCTTATTCTTCTCGCTTATTATCTCTATCTTTCCGTCCTCTACCTCATCCATCTCCTTCATCACAAGGAGTTCGAAGGCCTGGGTCTTGTTACCACCCCACTCGAGATACGCATCCTCCTTCCTGACCTTCTCCCCTTCAAATGCGGGACCAAAGGCAACTGGTATATCAGGCTTTTCCACCAGTATCTTAAGCCCCCTCACCTCAAATGCGCGCTCTATGAGCTTGTCATAATCGAGTTCCTTCTCCACCTCTTCATAGATAGTAACTCCTGTAGGATGTATCACCGGGATCATGGTATCGCATATGGCAGGGAAGCCCAGATTTATTGCCCCTGCACCAGTGGCCCACTTCAGGTCATCCAGCGCCCCTAAAACCAGGGCAAAGGCGAAGACCCTCTCCTTGGAGTACTTTAAGATCCTCTTGTAATCACCAGGCTTTGTTCCGCCAAAGGTCATCGGCGCCCTTGCGGCCCAATCCAATGCATAAATAGCATGGCTGGTATCAGGCCCAAGCGGGACAATCCTTGTCGGCCATCCCATCTCAACACCCTTTCTCTTGAGCTGTTTTGTCATCGACTCCCCGTTTATATGACCGCAGAGGAATATAAGGATATTCTTTGTCTGTAATTCCCTTATCAGTTTTACTGCAATGTCATCATTCGGGGCCGCCCCTACAATGCAAACATATCCGGGCATCGTGCCGTCAACTAATTGGATACCAAGATCCCTCAGGATCGTATCAGTGATAAACCCATTATAGGTTACACCTATCTCTTCGTCCCTATAAGGCTCAAGCCCATAGATATATCTGATGGCCATGATGATCTCCTGGGCAAACATGGTGGCCATCCCTGCATCTAGTGCCTCTCCAAGATATGGCCTATATACTGAATCATCAGGCTCCGGGGAGAGGAGATCTTTTGCCATCTGCACACCCACCCTCATGTCGCTTAGGGTCTTGACGGCAAATCCGGTATTTGCATATATCATAGGAAGGTAATATCCTGTGTCTGTAAATTCAAAGACAAAGTCTTTGCCCTTATCTGAAATGGCCCTTTCCACCAATATCTGGGCCTGTTCTACTATCCCATGCGATGCCCTTATAGCAGCAGATGCAATCGTCTTAGACATCCTAAAACCTCCTTGATTATGTAGCAGGTAAGTAAGTTCTTTACTATACTTTATCCGGCAAGTTGTTGTCAACAGGCACTTAGAAGCTTAAGACCTGCTAGTCCTCGCCAACAAACAGCTTATACGCCTTCATGTATATTTCCGATGTCTTCCTTACGATATCTTCGGGGAGCATAGGGACATTGGGCAGGGTCTCCCAGTTTATTGATATAAGATAATCCCTTACAAACTGCTTGTCATAAGATTCCTGTCCCCTTCCTGGTTCATACTTATCAAGAGGCCAGAAGCGGGAGGAGTCAGGGGTGAGGGCCTCATCTATCAGGATTAGCCTGCCCTCTTTGTCGATCCCGAACTCAAACTTCGTGTCCGCTATTATTATCCCTTTTTTCAGGGCCAATTCAGTAGCCCGCTCGTAGACCCTTATGCTTATTTCACGGAGTTTATCCGACAATTCTGGGCCAATAATCCTCTGCACCCCCTCAAAGCTAATATTTTCGTCATGCTCGCCTATCTCAGCCTTTGTGGAGGGAGTAAATAAAGGCTGTTCCAACCTGGACGACTCTTTGAGGCCGGGTTGGAGAGGAATACCACAGACTGTACCTGACTTCTTGTATTCCTTCCATCCTGAGCCGGAGATGTAGCCCCTTACAATACACTCTGCAGGAAGGGGTTTCGCTCGCCTTACCAGCATACTCCTCCCATCAAGTATGTCCCTGTAAGACCTGCATATCTCCGGGAATTTATTTACATTGGTCGTTATAAGGTGATTGGGGATTATATCTGAACTTACTTTAAACCAGTATCCGGAAAGCTGGTTTAGCACAAAACCTTTATTTGGGATGCCATTGGGCAGAACTACGTCAAAGGCGGATATCCTATCTGTGGACACAATAAGCAGATCGTCGCCCAGATCATATACGTCCCGAACCTTTCCCCTCTTAACAGGACCTAATTCTTTTAAATCTGTCTTAATGACCACATTGCTCTTCATTTGGGTCCTCTCTTATAATAATGGATGGGTGTTGTCAGGGTTTAAAAATAGCAGGAAAATCTCTCGATGCCGCAATGTAGAGGAGACCGTCCGACATAGAGTAGTTATAGGGAAATGGCGAGACCCTCTCATTTATCTTCTGGTGGATAAAGGAATAGATCCTATCTGCCTGCTCAGGGCTCATCCCTTTCTCAGTCTCATAAAAATAGCCTAATGTCATGTCATGGATTGCCGGGGCCTTTATCTCTTTAATCCCGTATTTAATGGGTGACTCCATTATCGGGGTACCTTTCTGAAGGTCGAAAAGGCAGGGAAGACATGAAAAACCCTTGGAGTCGAGAAGCCTCTCATTCTCCATAACAAAGAGGAATGTCTCCTTTGCCTCCTCCTCTGTTTCTGATGGAAATCCGACTATGATATAGAGATGCAATGCTATGCCTGTATCAAGGCAATCGTTAACGATCCTCCTTATTTCCCCTGTAGATGTGCCCTTGCCCATCATGTCAAGCACCCTCTGGGAAAAGGACTCCAATCCGAAAACAAGCTTTAGGCATCCGGCTTTGGACATATTTTCCAGGAGTTCTTTTGTCAGTTCTTTTTCAAATCTAACACCGCACGTCCATCTTATATCTATCCCCTCTTCTATCACCTTCTCAGAAATCTTTCTCAAGGTGGGGATCGGGACACACTCATCGGAAAAGAAAAAGAAATTGGTATCGTATTTCTTCCTTAAGGTTGCAAGATCCTCCATTACCTTATCTGTAGGTCTTGGTCTGTATGTGAGGTGATCTAAATGGAGATTGCAGAATGCACACCTCCTCCAGTAGCATCCCCTTGATGTCTGGAGTGGCAGGACGAGCTTGGGCGCAAGATAGAGACGCAGCGGAAAACCATCGTAATCCGGGGTGGGGAGATCCTTTGGATCTTCAATATGAAAAGACTCGTTGATGTATGTATGTCCATCCTTCCTGTATACCAGATTGGGAACAGACTTAAAATCCATTTTCCCTTCAAGTTCCTCAATAAGCCTCAATAGCGGATGTTCCCCTTCAAATAAAATAAAGCTATCCACCAGGGTAAACAGCCTTTCAGCTACCTTTGGTATAATATCCATAAATTTCGTAAAGATGCTTCCCCCTACTGTTATATGGATCTCCGGCGCCATCTTCTTAATAAGATATGCCAGGGTTAATCCGGGAATCATCTGAGACGTAGCAGTAATCGAGATGCCGACCAGACCAGGAGACTCTTTGACTATTGACGGCACAATATGTTCCTTAAATAGCCAGAAAAATGGGTTTTCTTTCTCGTCTGCAACAGCGGCTAATATATCGGCAGATGAATAGACGGAATAGCGCATCTGGTTGTCTACCAATGTCACTGAAGAGGGATGATATGCGGCAAGTATGCTCTCCATCCAATTATCGATGACCTTAAGAGACTCAAGGTAGCAATCCATGTCGTAAAACATCCCTGTCCTTAAATTAACCTTGGCCAGGGGAAGCTTATTTGCAAGTCCAGGGAGGGCATATACCGCAGATTTCATTCTTCGGCCCCTTTCATCATTTACCCCCGACTTAAGCTCAGCCGCCATATTTTTGTAGAGCGGGCTCATCTTCTCATGATCCAATAAGACCTCTAATGTCTCGATGTTCAGATCCCGCTGAATTACATCTATGCCGGCCCTCCTCAGATATGCAGTCAGGGATGGTATGCTAAGGTAAGGCTGTGATGGTATCCAGCTTGGCGGGAATGTCAAGACTACCTTCATAATTAAACCCCTATGCTGACCTGTCAACTATGTTTAAATTAAGATAGACTATGAATTCTATATTCGAGCCATTGGGTTGTCAAGGTCTTTTGCTGCCGTTGCGGGCATTTTTTTAAAAAGGGTCGCTGTCCAATTTTTATCCCTTTATAAACATGATTGCCATTCATCCCCCATAGCCTTACCAGACGACAGGAACTATTCCGGCTTTCTTGATTTGTTTATCCCTTGTTATTAACTTAGCTTCGTAATAAAGAGCGGTTGCCACAATCAATTTGTCATGCATCTCCATATCCGTTTCGATCCTGTCCGCAGTTTTAAGAATATCTGTGTCCAGCGGCGCAATGCCGAAGTTTTCGTATTCTTCTATCTTCTTTAAGGTTTCTTCAAAGGTTAAAGTAATCCTGCCACGTTTCGCTATGTACATAATTTCTGCAAGAACCACAGCAGGGACAACTACTGTACCTTCTTTGATCGTCCCTTCAAAGGCTTCAAAGGCCTTTTTGCTCAATCGAAGGTCTTCGGTAAAATACCATACCAATGAATGGGTATCGGTTATAAAATCCATACGCACCTCAACGGGATTCATAAGGGAAGAGGGTTTTCTTGGCCTCAAAGAACAATGAGTCGTCGATCCTACTTCCTTTCCAGAGTCCTTTCAATGAACCACGCCTCCTAGGCTTCTTAGCCTCGGATATGAATTCGGATGTCACCTGATGAATGACTTTGTAAAGTTTCGCCATCTTTTCTTCGGGAACCCTTCCCAATTCCTTTATAATCCGCTCCTTATACATCGACAGCATAACTCCTCCTTTCAATAATTTCTTCCACTATCCTCTTTGTAAAAAACTCATAGCGCCAGGTCTCTTATTGAAACTCATTCTACATAATAGTATTCAAACTCTGTCCCTCGGGTTTGCCACGACATTCGTCCCATTTCAGGAGAAGATTCCAAGTGTTCTACCATTTCAAAAATTCTATCTTTAATGATGTTGGCGTAATAAGGCGAGTCTTCGGCAATAAATTTGCAAATTTCTTTCAGGTCATCAATTGAATCCTTCGACCATTTTATTTTAGCCATTCTTTTAGAATTTCCTTAGCCTCGTCATGCGTATAAAACTGACCGGTCTCCAACTGCTTTTGCCCTTTTAATATCTTTTGTTTTACATAGAGGGTTTCCATTATATCTTCTAACGTCGCATTTTCAGGCATATCTTTTAACATAGACATTATAGAGTCTTTGATTGTAGCCATATAGCACCTCCTTGTCTTTTTCTATTTTAGCATGCTATCTGCTGTTGCCGGCAGATTTTCCTTGCTCTGAATCCTTATTTATGCGAATGCGTGAGGGATGGCCGTCACGGGATAGATTACTTGTAATCATCGCCGCGATGACCTGTTCTAATCCCGTATTCAGTTCGTCTACCTGTATAACCAAAGCGGGACGGTGCTTTGCTGTTACAAGGTCTGAGTTCGGGAAAAGGACCAATACAACTGTTCCTTTTTTATATTTTGTCATAAAGCTCCATCCCCTCAGTATTCCAGTCGGTCTCAAAGGTTTTCAGCCTGCTTCTCAAATCATTGGCTTCTTCCTTTGTGATGCCTTTTGCCCGCAAATCCACAGACTTTGCCTCTTCTGAATTCAAAAAGGTTATAATGACCTCGCTTTCCTACAAATGAGGCTTTTCATAAAAATTCGATATGATTAACCATGTCTTCTGGAGCCAAGAGATCGAAGATCAACATTAAGCCGTAAACAATAGTACGTATTGACGTTTGCTGAGGTGCATAAACAATCCCTCGATGAAAGACTCCTGCGGCGTGGAGGCGGAGAAAGTCAGCATCTTGTGTAAAAATGACACGACCTTTCTCGGCCACAAATTTCAGATGCCCTTCGTCCCGTGCGGAGAGCAGCCCTGCTTCTTGTGCGGTTAACACGTCTACACCTCGCCGCCGTAATCCATCAGAAACTGCTTTAGGGACATGTTCATCCATGTAGAACTTGATTCTATTAGTCACCGATCTTTTCTTTAAGTCTTGACGGTATATGACGGCGGAGTTCCGTAATGAAGGATTCGTCAGCCTTGATGGACTTATCTATTTCCATCCGGTGATCGTAATAATAAGCCAGCGCTGCGTAAACGTCGGATAATGTAATACCGTACTCAGTAGCGATCTCGTCTGCATTCATACCCATACGTTCATGCCATATTACTATATCCTGAACCGTAATTCGATGACCGGAGACCCTGGGTTTGCCGCCGGCAATGCCAGGAGTTAATTCGATATGTTGTATCAATATATTTTTCATCCTGTCCCTCATATTTGCATATGTTTGCTTATACAAACTGCGAAGTCCATCTTCTTTGTATCAGCCTTCCCGAAGACGGTTAAGGGGAAAAAACGTTGCCCCATTTTTTTATCGGAGACACCATATCTACTCATTCTTTATTCTAAACTTAACATTATGTTATTTAAAAGAAAAGGAGTTGTCAATAAAACCTTGCTCGACATTCATATTCATGGCTAAAATAACTATCGGCAACATAATGGTAATACGCATCGGTCTGCGATCTAAACCTTATTTTCCTTTATTCTCCTCCCACCACTTTTCCCATTTCACAGGATCTTCTACAAAACCTTGTCCTGTTATGGCCCTTAGTGCCCATGTCGAATATGATCTTGCATATGAATCCTTAATCCTTTCATTTGACTATTCCTTTCCTTGAAGGGGAAGGAAACTCTTCTCCTCTCCCTCAGAGAGAGGGCTGAGGTGAGGGTGGGATACTTATTTTTCTGCTTACCCTCACAAAAACCGGAAGAAGCTACTTAACAGGCACTATTCTTACCGGCATTCTCCTTTTTGTTTTGCCAGGTTGTGATTTTTGCATTCGCCCAGTTCGCAGGCCCTTTTCCAGTCAGCACACCCCTTGACCTTGTCCCCTAATTTTACGAGGTATATAATCCCCCGATTGTTGTAGGCCACTGCATCCCTCGGATCTACCACGAACGCATCAGCAGTTGCGGGTCAAGATGTGGGTCGTATTGGTATCTCTTTTTCTTCAGTTCGCCATTATCGGTTTTTGCATCCACCAAACCCACCGGCGGATTATTCAGCCGCTTCTTGTCTTTATGTTCGTATTGTTCAATGGGTTTTTGATCAGATTCTTTTTTTCGTTTTCCTGCCATAGTTTCCCCTGAGATATTATATTTAAGCTATCCAGCTATCAATAAGATCATATATAGACGACATTCCTTAAAATCCCCCTCTATCCCCCTTTTCCCTACCGGACCTTCTCATGCTTCTGACATATTTTTCTGTTCCTTCGGCAAGCTCAGGATGGTCTTCCTTCTTCCATGCGCCAAAGCTCTTTTCCAAAGCCTGCTGAATCTTAATGTGCTTAAGTTCCTTTCTGAGCGCCTCTGTTACGACCTTACTTTGCTCTCTCTTCGGGATCATCTTCCTGAGTTCCTCAAGGACGTCAGCAGGAAGAAGAAAATTAGCTTGTTTAACAGCAGAAATCATGGCACACCTCCATTAAATCATCAATAAATCACAGGGTTAGAATATATCCTATATAACTTCCTGTGTAAATTACCTAAACATCAGATCGTGTCTTCGTGTCCACTATTGTAATCAGACCTCATATCCCTACTTTGCCACATGGCAGGCCACGAAATGATCGGGATACAACTCCCTGAGTTCCGGATTAATCCTGTTACAGATTTCTATCCTCTTTGGACAACGGGAATAAAATGGACATCCCGGGGGGAGGTCTACAGGGCTTGGTAGATCCCCTTGAAGTATAATACGTTTTCTCTTTGACCGTGGATCCGGTATGGGTATGGCCGAGAGGAGGGCCTCTGTATAGGGATGGAGGGGATGGCTAAAGAACTCGCTGTTATCAGCCATCTCCACGATCATACCCAGATACATCACTGCCACCCGATCGGCAATATATCTTACCATGTTAAGATCATGGGAGATAAAGAGTATAGAGATGTGGAACTCCTGCTGCAGGTCCTCAAGGAGGTTTATTACCTGTGCCTGGATCGAGACATCAAGGGATGATACAGGTTCATCGGCCACGATAAATTCAGGTTCCAGGGCCAGGGCCCTTGCGATCCCTATCCTCTGTCTTTCTCCACCTGAGAATTCGTGGGGATACCTCTTCATGGCATCACGGGTCATTCCGACCCTTTCAAGGAGCCCGGCAACCTTATCAATCCTCTCCTCCTTTTTGCCGATCCTATGGATTATAAGGGGTTCCTCGATGGCGTCGCCTATCCTCATCCTCGGATCTAAAGAGGCATATGGATCCTGAAAGATGATCTGAAATGCACTTCTGAATCTCTTCATGCCTTCTTTGTCAATCCTGGATATATCCTCTCCCTTGCAGATCACACTCCCTCCTGTCGGCTCGATCAAGCCTATACAAAGCCTTCCGAGGGTTGATTTTCCGCAGCCGGACTCGCCTACAAGGCCTACTACCTCTCCAGGCGCAATATCCAGATCAACACCATTTACTGCATGGACAACTCCCTCTCCTTTCGAGAACAATCCGGTCTTAGGAGAAAAATCTTTTTTAACCCCTTTCAGGACAATCAGTTTATCCATAGAGGTCCTCTAACCTGCCAGCCAGCAGCGCACCTTGTGCCCCTTGAATAACTCAACCAGATGAGGTTCTTCGACCCTGCATCTGTCAACAACAATTGGGCACCTGGTTTGAAATTTACATCCGGATGGCAGATCCGACAGCCTTGGTACCATACCGGGTATCCCGTAAAGTCTCTTAATCTTTCCGCCATCACGGTCAAAGCGCGGGATAGAGGCCAGGAGTCCTTTTGTATATGGATGGAGGGGGCTTCCGAAGAGTTCCTCTGTTCCGGCATACTCAACGATCCTCCCCGCATACATCACGGCTACATGATCTGCAACTTCTGCAATCACGCCAAGGTCATGGGATATAAGGACCATGGACATGCCAAATTCCTTTCTCAACCTCCCAAGGAGATCCAGGATCTGTGCCTGGATGGTAACATCAAGGGCCGTGGTCGGTTCATCTGCAAAAATAATATCGGGCCTGCAAGAGATCGCAATTGCTATCATAACGCGCTGTCTCATCCCGCCGCTTAACTGATGCGGATATTCCTTTATGCGCCTGTCTGGCAATGATATACCAACCAGGTTTAATAGTTCCAGGGAGCGGGTTTCAGCCTCCCCCTTCTTCATGTCAAGATGGATCTTGAGCATCTCCCCGATCTGTGTTCCGATAGTAAGCAACGGATTTAAGGCGGTCATCGGCTCCTGGAAAACAATGGAGATCCTTCTCCCCCTGATCCTCCGTATCTCCTCCTCGGGGAGGGTGGCCAGGTCGTATCCTTTAAAGATGATCTTTCCGGAGACTATTCTTCCTTGGCGGTCGGGTATAAGGCGCATTACAGAGAGGGCAGTCATGCTTTTTCCGCACCCGGATTCGCCTACGATGCCGAGGGTCTCGCCTTCCTCAAGTTCCAGGTCAACCCCGTCTACTGCCCTGACTATTCCGTCTCTTGTGTATAGATAGGTCCTTAGGTCTTGAATGCTTAATAGGCAGCTCAAATCATACTAGGGCCTGTCCTGAGCTAGTCGAAGGGCCTCTTCTCCCTCCTTGCAAGGGAGAGATAGACCTCGACCTCCCGTACTGATGGGTCGATCTCTTTGGCCTTGCCCCACTCCTTAAGGGCCTTATCAAGAAGACCCTTCTTGTAATAAGTGATCCCGAGATTAATGAAGACTGGAATATATTTAGGGTTTTTGTCCTTCGCCATCAAAAAGAGATTTACTGCCTCATCCAGCAGCCCCTCCTCCATCTTTATTGCCCCGATTTTTGTAATAACATCAACAAGACCGGGCTTGAGGGCCAGGGCCTTATTATATTCTTCCAGCGCCTCCTTCTGGAGGCCTAATATACGGTATTGATCGCCCAGCTTGCTATGCTCATTGGCCAGCTTTCCCATTATATATGGATCTATGGTTGTTTCCCCTGATCTTGCTACGGTTGTGGCCTTTGAAAATACTTGCCTGGCATCTTCGAACTTCCCCAGGTCATTATATGTCACAATAAGATTCAATGATGCCTCAGTATATTGGGGGTTCAGATTGATCGCCTTTCTGAAGTATCGTGCAGCATCCTCAAGCCTCCCCCTCTGGTTGGCTATAAGCCCCAGCTTGTTGAAGATATCTGCATAGCCATGCGGACTTCGACCAAGGAGATCAAGATAGATCTTCTCTGCCTCCTCATATTTTTTGTCATCATAAAGCCTCTCCGCCCTCTCATAAATAGACTCAAAATCAGGATCCATTGCCCCTCCTTGTTTTTTTACGGCTACCACCTCACCAACGCGGAACCCCAGGTTAATCCGCCCCCAAATGCGGCAAGGAGTATGAGGTCTCCTCTCTTAATCCTCCCTCCCCTGGCTGCCATATCAAGGGCAATAGGAATAGACGAAGAAGAGGTATTCCCTATCTGATCCAGGGAGATAAAGATCTTCTCCTCGCAAATCCCCAACCTTTCTGCCACGGCCTGGAGTATCCGTAAATTGGCCTGATGAATTATGAATTGATCTATATCGCTAAGACCGATCCCATTTTCCTTTACCAGGTCAGATATCTCCTCAGACAGTTTCTTCACTGCAACCTTAAAGAGCCTTCCACCCTGCATCTTCACAAAGTGGAGTCCGCTCTCTAATGTTACATCAGAGATCGGACTTCTTGAGCCTCCCCCCTGAAGCTCTATTATATCAGACCTTGATCCGTCAGAAGAAACCCGTACAGACAAAATACCGCTTTCATCATTCCCATTCCCGATAACTACAGCGCCTGCACCATCGCCGAATATCATGTATGTTGAAGGGTCGCTCCGGCTTATAAATCTAGATTTTACCTCTGACGAGACAACGAGTACCCTGCTGACAGATCCGCTCCTTATATAGGAATCGGCTATGGATAGCCCATATATAAAACCTGAACATGAAGCAGACACATCAAAGGCCGCAGCATTCCTGGCATTTATATTCCTCTGGACAAAACAGGCAGTTGATGGAAAGACCATGTCGGGAGACGTTGTTGTTACAATTATAAGGTCTATATCATCCGGCCCTGTTTCTGCTTCCTTCAATGCCTTCTCAGCAGCCCTGGTGGCAAGGTCCGAGGTCGCCTCATGGTCTGCTGCCCAGCGCCTCTCAGTTATACCGGTCCTCCTCTTCACCGCCCCGCAAGGCATACCTATCTCTTCTTCTATCAGCCTGTTAGGTATAATCCTTTCAGGGAGATAAGAACCTGTACCGATTATAGCCGGCCTTCCTTTAATTCTTACCCTCCGTTCTATTTACAGGGGCTCGCGTCGCCCCCTCCACCGGCAAAGCCGAAGCGAGCATCCGGCTTGGCCGGTGCAAGCGCGGGGTGTGGGGGCATCGGAGGAGCAACTGCACCGCACGGGCCCCCACAGATGATCGTCGCCTCCCCCTCAACGCTCGCTTTGCTCGCT
>JACRHA010000028.1 GCA_016234185.1 Nitrospirota bacterium | reverse complement strand
CTTTAAGAACAGGGGAGGGGTTTTATCGTAATTGCCCTGCTTGTGATATATGAGGCCCTGATAATAGTAGATCATCCCCCTGGGAGGTTCCCTCTTTTCCGCATCAGAAAACGCGGTCAGGGCATCATTTAAGGCCCCCTGCTTATAATATACGACTCCTAGCTGGTAATGGGCCCCCTGATATGAAGGCTCCTGCTCGATCACCCTCTTAAGCCTGTCTTCCGCATCCTTCAGTCTGCCTAGCTCCAGATAGATAAGCCCCAAATAGTAATTCCCGTCAGGGTCATCATGTCTCTCTGCCAGGGCCTTCTCAATCTCTGTCTTTGCCTTGTCGTACCTCCCGGCGTCAAATTCTATAATACCCTTGGATATATAGAGATCGTAGTTCTTTGAGGGTATGATTGTTTCGGCAGAGGAGCGTTGATTGAGGATAAGGAGCGATAAAAGGGATGAAAAGATGATGATAAACTGTTGAGCTATCCGCATCTCGACCTCTTAGGACAAATAAAATGATCTTCTTCCTGGTATAATATTTACACTATACCGATGAAGATATGTCTTATATACTATAAAAAATATTCTTTTACAATGGAAATTTGTGTGAAAAATTCACATGCTCTTGCCAATAGCCTGCACAAAAGGAATTGTCTCATCCATATTGTAGAGAGGGAAGCGTGGGGAGGATTTAAGGAGGGGGTGATGGGATTGCTTCGCTCGCAATGACCAGAAAATGAGTTTTTCAACACCCTGCTAATGGTAAATCCATGTAAAAAAAGGCTGAGGTCCGGGTTAACCCGGACCTCAGCCTTTACTCTTTAGCCTAAACCTTATTAATACATATCCCCCATACCGCCGCCACCGGGCATAGGAGGCATCTTAGGCTTATCCTCTGGCATATCAGCAACCATCACCTCAGTAGTCAGCATCAGAGAGGCGACACTGGCAGCATGCTGGAGTGCGCACCTTGTAACCTTTGTTGGGTCAATTATACCGGCCTGGAGCATATCGACATAGGTCTCAGTCATAGCATCAAAACCCATGTTCGCCTTCTCCCTCTTAACCCGCTCAACCACAACCGATCCCTCAAGGCCGGCATTCTCCGCAATCTGCCTTATAGGCTCTTCGAGGGCCCTCCTAATAATGTTAACACCTATCTGCTGGTCACCATGGAGCTTTAGTTTCTCAAGCGCCGCGATGCAGCGTAGCAGTGCAACGCCTCCCCCAGGGACAATACCCTCTTCAACAGCCGCCTTTGTGGCATGAAGGGCATCCTCAACCCTTGCCTTTTTCTCCTTCATCTCTGTCTCTGTTGCCGCTCCAACATTGATCACAGCAACACCGCCAACTATCTTTGCAAGCCTCTCCTGTAGTTTCTCGCGGTCATAATCAGAAGTGGTCTCATCGACCTGGACCTTAATCTGCTTCACCCTTCCCTGGATCTTTGCATGATCCCCTGCCCCGCCTACTATAGTTGTATTGTCCTTATCCACAGTGATCCTCTTAGCCCTCCCGAGGTCCGCGATCTTCACATTCTCGAGCTTCAAACCAAGATCTTCTGAGATAACCTGCCCGCCGGTAAGAACAGCTAAATCCTCCAACATGGCCTTCCTCCTATCGCCAAAACCAGGGGCCTTGACGGCACATGTGTTTAGAGTACCCCTGAGTTTATTCACCACAAGGGTTGCAAGCGCCTCACCCTCTACCTCCTCGGCTATGATAAGAAGGGGTCTTCCCATCTTGGCAATCGACTCGAGAACCGGAAGCAGATCCTTCATTGTGGAGATCTTTTTCTCATGGATCAAGATATATACGTCATCAAGCACTGCCTCCATCCTCTCTGCATCGGTCACAAAGTAGGGCGAGAGATATCCCCTGTCAAACTGCATGCCCTCCACAACATCCAGGGAGGTGGTCATGCTCTTTGCCTCTTCAACAGTGATAACCCCATCCTTCCCAACCTTTTCCATCGCCTCTGCAATAAGATTTCCTATAGTCTCATCATTATTGGCCGAAATAACTCCTATCTGGGAGATCTCCTTTTTGTCCTGGCATGGCTTGCTTAACTTTTTGAGCTCCTTGATGGTCTCTTCCACGGCAATATCAATCCCGCGCTTTATCTCCATCGAATTTGCACCTGCTGATACATTCTTCACGCCTTCTTTGTAGATGGCCTGGGCAAGGACTGTGGCCGTTGTTGTTCCATCACCGGCCACGTCGCTGGTCTTACTGGCTACCTCTTTAACAAGCTGGGCACCCATATTCTCAAAGTTATCTTTTAGCTCGATCTCTTTAGCTACGGTAACTCCATCCTTTGTTATGGTCGGGGCTCCAAACTTCTTGTCTATAACAGCATTTCTACCCTTAGGTCCCAGTGTTGCCTTTACTGCATCGGTCAGCTGATTGACGCCTCTCAGGATAGCCCCCCTGGCCTCATCGCTAAATGTAATCTTCTTCGGCATTGATATTCCTCCTTACTTTAAGATCATAAATTTTTCCTATTTCGCAAATACACCCAGGATATCTTCTTCTTTTAGAATAAGATATTCCACATTGTCCATTGAGATCTTGCTGCCTGAATATTTATCGAAGAGGATCTCGTCTCCGATATTCACATTTTTTACGTCACCACCTATTGCCTCTACCTTCCCGCGTTGCGGCTTCTCCTTAGCTGCCTCGGGTATATATAGACCACCGGCAGTCTTTTCCAGTTCTCCAGCATACGAAACAAAGACCCTATCTTTTAATGGTTTAAAATTCATCACTATCTCTCCCTTCGTTTGATTTTTAGTTTTTGTTACCATACCTAACCCTCCTTTCTTACGTGCTACAATAACAAGCCATAAAAATGGATCTTTGATCAACGGCCATTATTTAGTTTAAATCATTTTTCGAATAAGGCCTGCATCACCTCCTTACGATTATTAGCACTCACCCTCAGTGAGTGCTAATTAATATAAGAACAAATAGATAAATTGGCAACCCTGGAAAGCAGATCAAACTTAGAATATTTTGTGATTTATCATTATGAACGATGATAAAGTGAACTTTACCTAACGCTTTCTATGCAAAGCTCCATAACTCTCACTAATTCGCTATATATTGCCTGGATTGTTTATTGGCTCGTCTGTTTATCAGTCTTTAGACCTTTAAATATCGCCCAGGATTTTAATATCTCCTTTGCCCTCTCAAGCTGGATATCCTCCTCCGCCTTTCCCTCTGTTTTTGTTTGAGGAACTTCCTCTCTTACCGGTTCCTCATTAATCTGCGGAGGGGCCTCTTTTGTTTGGCCATCCCGACCTTCGTTCTTAAGATGTCTCTCTAAATCCTTCTCTCTCCTAAGCGGCGCAGCCGCTCCGTCCTTGACCTGTAAAGGCTTAACTACAACGTCCGGTGTAATACCCTCATTCTGTATAGATCTGCCCTTGGGCGTATAATATTTTGCTGTAGTAAGGCGAAGACCGGCGCCATCTGAGAGGGGAAGTATAGTCTGCACCGAACCCTTTCCGAATGTCTGGGCTCCTAGCACCATGGACCTTCCCCAGTCCTGAAGCGCCCCTGCCACGATCTCTGAGGCACTTGCGCTCCCTTCGTTCACAAGAACAATCATGGGGTAATCTTCGTGCTCTGACCTGTCATCCGCTAAATATTCATCCTTCTTGCCTTCCCTCCCCTTGATGAATACAACAAGCTTCCCGCTCTCTATGAACTGTCCGGTTACCTCTACCGCTGAGGTCAAAAGCCCGCCAGGGTTGTTCCTGAGATCGACGATCAAAGACTGCCTCTTCTCATCCTTTAACTTCTTTAATGCCTTTGCAAGATCCTTGGCCGTCTGCTCCTGAAATTGAGAGATCCGGACATACCCGATTCCGTCCTCAAGCATTTTAAACCTGACACTCTCTATCTTGATCCTCTCCCTGACAAGACTAAATACCAGGGGGGCCTGCTCCCCTTCCCTTTGGATAGTGAGTGTTACCTTACCTCCCGCAGCCCCCCTCATCCTCTGCACAGCATCGTTTAAGGTCATATCCTTCGTGATCTCGTCATTTACCTTTACAATAAAGTCCCCTGACTTTATCCCAGCCCTGTCCGCGGGTGTGCCTTCTATAGGCGCTATTACAACCAGATTGTTCTCTTTGAGGCCAAGCTGGATACCAATACCCCCAAACTCACCCTTCGTACTCACCTGCATTTCCTTGAATGCCTCAGGCGGCATAAAGGATGAATGAGGATCAAGGGTCGTTACCATTCCTTTTATTGCACCATATATGAGGTCTTTGGCCTTAACCGGCTCTACGTAGTTCTTCTGCACACTCGTCAGCACCTCGGTAAATATCTTTAAGTCTTCATAACTATCGTTCTCTGCAAGGACCTTGCTTTCCAGCCCCCTCCCTATCATGATCCCAGTAGAAAGGATCATAATCAGCATAAAGAGCGAAAATCCTATCCTTATACGCCTCTTATTCATCTTTTTCTCCCAATAAGACTGTCTGGCCTCTATTTTTTAACCATAAGATAGGATCAATAGGGTTAGCCCCATGGCGAATCTCAAAATAGAGGTCATTCCCATTGGACAAACCTGTATCTCCAATCTCCCCAATTATCTGTTCCTTCTTTACCCTATCACCAACGGTTACCAGTAATCTTTCGGCATGGGCATAAAGGGAAAAATAATTATCGCCATGATCCAGTATGATCAATTGCCCGTAGCCGCGAAACCAACCGGCAAAGACTACAGTACCGCTATAGACGGCCATGATTTTATCACCCTTAAAAGATCTTATCTCAACGCCTTTTTTGTAAATATAGGTATCAAACCTGGAATGTTTCTGCCTCCCAAAGGATGATGTTATCTTGCCACTTACAGGCCAACTAAGCCTCCCCTTCTGTTTAGCAAAACCGAGAGAGGCTGTCTCCCTTGATTTCCGGGCCTCCAGCTCCTTTATGAGTGATTGAAGTTCCGTCGCCTCCTCTTCAAGCTCTGAGATTATCTTTTCATATGATGACCTTTCAAGCCTTACTCTTGTAAGCAGGCCCTCCTTCTGTCTTCTATGCCCCTCGATCTCCCTCATCAGACCGGTAACCTCATTCTTTGCCTTCCACATCTCATTTCTAACCTGCTCAAGGCGATTCGTCTTGACCTCAAGAGCCCTTAATGTCGCCTCATATCCCTCAATGACCTCAAGATCCCTTTTCCGCAGCCACTCCATGTAATGATACCTTTTTAATAGGTCAACATGATCAGTAGCTGAGAAGATGACCTTCAGGGATGCCAGCCTTCCTTCTTTATACATCCTTCTGATTCTCTCTCTGACCCTCTTCTTCCCGGCAACAAGATCACCCTTAAGCCTTTTGGTCTCCCCTTCAAGCCCCTCTATTTCCCCATCCTTCTTACTCAACCCATGATCTATCCCACGGAGGAGATCTTCCTTGTCTCCGAGCTGATAATCGAGTTCTTCTATCCTTGAAAGTATTGACCCCTCCATTTTTTCTGTCTTTAGCTTCTGTATCCTCTTCGTATCTATCTTGCGCGTAATGGACTCCAGTTCCCTTTTTTCCTCCTCAATCCTTTTATTCTCCGATCCGTACACAACAACAGTATTTATTAACAGGACTAACATAACTGCCTGCACAAGAGATGAATGTACTGCGATACACCTATATTTCATGATTTACATTATACCTCATAAAAACCTTTTGAGGGAAATCCCGCTCCCAAGACATCCCAGCATCGTTCCTAAAAGGAGCAGATATATCATTGTACTGGGCGGGAGAAAGACAAGATCGACTCCTTTCCACAGAAAACCACCCGTATAAGCGGTATTGAGTCTGAATAAAGTATATATACCAGCGAGAAGAGACAAAGAGATCCCCGCGCCTAAAGTGCCCATGAATGCCCCTTCGAGAAGGAATGGGATCTTGATAAACCCGTTAGTTGCGCCCATCAGCCTCATTATCTCTATCTCTTCGGACCGGCTGTAGATTGTAAGTTTTATTGTATTCGATATTATTGTTATGACCCCGGCACCAAGAAGAGAACCAAGGAAGAGACCCACAAGTTTTAGAAAATTAAGGAATGCATTCAGGTTGTTTATCCAGTCCATGCTGAAGCTGATCTCTTCAATTCCATGAATCCCCTTTATCCTCTCAATGAACAGCATGACCTCATTGTCTGATTGGAAATTTGGTTCGATCTTAAGTTCAAAGGAGGCCGGAAGGGGGTTTTCTCCTACGTCTTTTAAAATACCTCCACCATCTTTTAAATCCATCTTGAATTCTTCCAGCGCCTTTTCTTTAGAGACATATCTTATACCGGCTGTCCCTTCCTCTCTGGCCAACACATCTTTAATCATATCTATCTCCTTCTGGCTCAGATCATCCGACAGAAATGCAACCAATTTTACATCACTCCTTATGGAATCAGTAATCGATTCGAGGTTATAATAGAGCAGAATAAAGATCTCAAGTATTACCAGGGTAAGGGAGAGCGTTAGTATCGCCAAGAATGCAGTCAAGCGATTCGTTTTTAGATTATCTATGGTCTCTTCTATGTAACACCCGATCATAATCTACCTTGCAATACGCGGTAAACCCTCACTTTGAACCATTGCCTTCTCATTAACGATAGCCCCATTTTGAAGGGTGATAGAACGTCTTTTTTCCTCATCAACTATACGTCTGTCATGGGTGGTAATTATAATAGTAGTTCCCCTGTGGTTAATCTCTTTTAATATGCCGAATATCTCCCTGGACAGTCCGGAATCAAGGTTTCCGGTAGGCTCGTCTGCCAGAATTATCGGTGGGTTATTCACTATTGCCCTTGCTATCGCAACGCGTTGTTTTTCCCCACCTGAAAGAAAGACAGGGTAGGCATCTTTTTTATGTTCAAGCCCGACCATTCTCAGGCTTTCAAAAACCCTCCTCTTTATGTTGGATTTTGCAAGGCCGACTATCTTTAAGGTTAATGCAATATTATCAAATACAGTCTTCTTGGGTAGAAGCCTGAAATCCTGAAAGACAAACCCTATATGCCTCCTAAGATATGGAACCGCCCGGCTTTTTATCTTTACTACGTTTACACCCTGGATCAATATCTGTCCTTCATCAGGCCGCTCTTCGCAAAAGAGTAGCCTAAGAAGTGTAGTCTTTCCGGCGCCGCTTGGACCCGTGATAAAAATAAACTCACCCTTTTCAACCTTGAAGCTTATATCAATTAAGGCCGGTCTTTCCTTACCGTAATACTTGGTTACATGGTACAATTGAATCATATCTTAATAATTGAAGGCCCTATTTATCTTCCTCATCAGAAGAGAGATAGTCAAGTATGACGTCATCAAGTCCTTTCTTGTCGGGAGCTACTTCTTTTTTTGTTTCTGAAATATCCTTAATATCCTTTTTTGTCTCAAGGTTAAAACTGCCGGACAACAGATCTTTTACCATAGACCTGTGCTGATCCTTCATCAGGTCCCTAACAACATCATTAAGGCAGTCTACCTTCAGAATATCGGCATAACTCGTCTTTTTTGTAGAGATAATCGTTCCACCCAGAAAAAGCTGGGTTGTCACTGCAGGATTGTTTACTCCCCTGTCCTCAGTCTGGACATGATAAATCTTTCCGCCATATTCTATGTCTGCATTAATCCCGCTAAGCATAGTTCCTAAAAAGTATAATAAGGGTGGGCTGCTGAAAACTTTTTATGCGACACCTTATATTAAATATATTCGATCTCTCGATCATAAAAATTTTGAAGCGGCCTGCCCTAATACAGTCATACATTATATGCGCTTCCGTCAGGCTGGAAAGCATCTTTTATCAGCATTACCTTGTATCCGTCCGCCTGCTGTCCCTCTACAATTACGGTATCAAATCGATACGCCATATTTTTAAGTTTCCTATGCATCATATAATTTAGGGCAGCCTTTATTATCTGCCTCTGTTTTCTTGAGTCAACCGCCCACTGCCCCTCACCAAACTCCCTGTTTCTTCGTGCCTTTACCTCAATGAAGGCCAACCTCTCGCCATCATAAGCCACTATGTCGATCTCTCCCCTTGATGCCCTATAGTTTCTTTCAACTATTTTGTAACCCTCATCCTTGAGATAGGAGACTGCTATATCTTCGCCATTATTTCCGAACAATCTGGTATTGAATGTCACGATCTTACCCCACGGAAGCTCAGTCTGTGTATCTCGCACGGCCCGTATCTTGATAGCGATTCAAGGTGATCCTTTGTTCCGTACCCCTTATTAGAAAAGAAATTGTAGAGCGGAAATCTTGTGTGATATTCTTTCATAATCTTATCACGGGTGACCTTTGCTATAATGGACGCTGCCCCTATAGAGATGCTCAGACTGTCGCCCTTTATGACAGACTTCTGTATTATGTCAAGGCTTGGGATCTTTACAGCGTCT
>JACRHA010000035.1 GCA_016234185.1 Nitrospirota bacterium | reverse complement strand
TTACCTATGCTTAAGGTGCTGTTTATAATCTGAAAGACTATCCAGAATCCGAGGAAATATAATGCCGGGATCTTGACTACCTGTATGAAAAAGCCTAGCGGCAGAAGAGTCAGGATCCTGGCCCTGGGAAATAGAATCAGATATCCGCCAAGTATTCCGGAAATGGCCCCGCTAGCCCCGATCATCGGGAGTGTAGAGCCTTGATTTATTAATGCATGCGCAAAAACGGCCACGGAACCACAAATGGCATAAAAGAATATAAATCTAAGATGACCCATCGAGTCTTCTATGTTATTACCGAAGACCCAGAGGTACAACATATTGCTCAGCAAGTGAAAGAGCCCTCCATGCAGGAACATGGACGTAATTATTGTAAATACAATCAACAGAGAGACCCCATTCTTAAGTCCAAGCCCGTGCATCAGCTCATATGGGGTTGCCCCGTAAAGATTTACAAGATTTCTGGCAGAGGCATCATCCAGGGTTAACATATAGACATAGACAAATATATTTACTGCTATAATCAGTATGGTGATTATCGGGAAGGTTTTTGTGGGATTGTCATCCTTTAGCGGAATCAATCCTGTTCGCCTGCATCATTTTTCAGGGACGGGATATCGCCACCGAAGATAAGCCTGGAAAGGAAGAGATAGCTTTCAATACCAAAACCTTCTTCCTGTATATCAAACATCTTGTGGAGCGATCTGATCCCCCTTTTTGTTCCGCGGCCCATGACCCCATCTATCCTCCCCTTATACAGACCTGCCTCTTTGAGAGACCCCTGCAGATCGCTTATCGCCTGACTCTCGCCATCTGCATCTAAGGGGATACTAATCTCACCGATACCCCTCCAGAGTATGACCACCTCGCCGTCAGATTGTCCATTAATTCCGGATATGGATTCCTCCCTCCTTCCCCGTATCGGATCTAACAGCACCAGATCATCTCCTTTGACCTCAGATACAACTGCATAATAGGGGTTATCCTCCCCCACGACCTTCGCCTTAATAATAAAGGGGTAATTAATATCAATGAGCCTGTTAACATCTAAAGGCATAAAACCTCTGTATAGCCCTGCCTCCTCCAAAAGGTCATCGATTTCCACCTGCTCCACCTGCTCAATGTTCCCTTTGTAATCAAAATCCTTATTCCAGATCTTAATCAATGTAAGATATGCCGCAATTTCAGCCCCACCAGCCTCCCTGATCCTAAAAATACCTTCTTTGTCAAAGGCCGGCGAGAAAGGAGGTTGAGGTTGAGGTTCAGACGGCAAAGTGGACTGGCTCATATTGGCCATACCTCCTTCCTTGACCTTAACCTCAACTTTTTCCGGAGCCCCGGGTCTGTACGACCAGATAATTGCTGTTAATATAAGGAGGAAAATGATTACCACAACACCTGACCTTGTAAAGATCCGGTCATTATCATCTCGAAGCCTGATCCAACTGTATCCTAATCTCCTGGCCGCCTGGTGCATCCCTTCAAGTTCTTCTTTCGCCCCATCTACTATATGAGGGGTAACTACCCTTGCCTCTGCCACATAGGCCGCAAGTAACGCCTTATCTGAGATGATATTGACAAGCCTTGGAATGCCGCTGCTATACCTATAGATCCTTTCGATCGCCTTATTGGTAAAGTGGACCTTCTCCCTGCCGCCGGCAACCTTAAGCCTGAACATGATATATTCCTTCGTCTCAGTCTGATCAAGTGGATCTATATGATACCGGAGCGAGATCCTCTGGTTAAGCTGTCTCATCTCGTTTAACTTTAGTTTTTCATTCAGCTCCGGCTGACCGGCCAGAAGAATCTGCAACAACTTCTTGTCTTCTGTCTCAAGGTTTGACAGCATCCTGATCTCCTCCATGCACTCTATTGGAAGATTCTGTCCCTCATCTATAATCAGCAATGCATTTCCTCCTGAGGACAACTCCGAGATCAAAAAGCCGTTGAGTTCGTCAATGAGCTCCTTTTTTGAAGTAGATTTCCCTGAAAGGCCAAAATCCTGGTTTATCGTTTGCAGGAGCTCTATAGTGGTAAGGTTTGGATTGAAGATCAGAGATGTCTTTATCTTGGGATCGAGCCGGTTTAAGATGAAGCGGCACAGGGTTGTCTTGCCCGTACCTACTTCACCCGTAATGACTATAAAACCCTTCCGCTCCTTGATCCCGTAAATGACATTTGAGAATGCCTCTTCATGCTTCTTGCTGAAGAAAAAATAGCGCGGGTCCGGCGTGAGCCTGAATGGTTCTTCGGCAAAACCGAAAAATTTTTCATACATATCTAATTTATGCCAGTGAGACTATATCCCGAACTTGCTTAAATCTCTCATATTCCAGCCTTATTGTCAATAAAAATCAGGCCCCATGCCGCTCCCCTTGACAAAGTAGATAAGGATGGTAAGATGTAATAAATCGAGTGGAGGTATTTTGGCTTCAAACCTGTCCTTAAGGCGTCGAATAATAAAAATTCTATTGCTTGCCCTCGAGATCGCGCTAAGGTATAAATTCATTTCTGTCTTTGGTCTCTTTATCAGCGAAGAAACGCTCAGGAAAAAGCGATCCTCGCTCCACAGAAAGATGGCAAAGAAGCTATATAACAGATCAATAGAATTGAAGGGTGTCCTGATAAAGCTTGGCCAGTTTATGTCTGCCAGGGTTGATATCCTTCCGGAGGAATATACGGAAGAACTGTCAAAGCTTCAGGACCAAGTCCCGCCCTGCGAATTCTCTTTGATAAGGGAAAGGTTCATTAAGGAGGCCGGGGCTGATCCAGAAAAGGTATTTGCCGGGTTTTCTGAAAAACCTATAGCATCGGCATCGCTTGGCCAGGTTCACGAGGCATATCTCAAGGATGGGCGAAGGGTTGCGGTCAAGATCCAGTATCCAGGCATCGAAAAGATAGTTGAGGCCGACCTTAAGGCAGCAAGGCTTGCTTCCAAGCTGCTTTCCAGCCAGCTGAAAAATATCAGACTTGATAGACTATATGATGAGTTTTCACGTGTCCTGCATGGGGAACTCGACTATATACAGGAGGGACGCAACGCCGAGCTGTTCCATACAAATTTTGCCGATGACAAGCGTATCATTGTCCCAAAAGTGATCTGGGAACACACAACACCCCGCCTACTCACACTGGAATTTGTAGAAGGAACAAAGATCAACGACTATGACCAGATAAAGGCCATGGGGATTGACCTCAAGGAGCTGGCAAGACTTGTGGTTGAATCATATATGAAACAGATATTACAGCATAATTTCTTCCATGGTGATCCCCACCCGGGAAACCTTTTTGTCCAGAAAGGACCAAGGCTCGTATTTGTCGACTTCGGCCTCATGCAAAGGATCACGCCCCAGATGCACAAGGGGATTAAGAAGACCATCATTGCCATCATAGATAGAGATGAAGGGGGGGTTGCCGGCGGACTTATAGACCTGGGATTCATAGCCAGGGAGGGAAAGAGGGGCGAGGTGGAGAGGGTAATAGGGTTTCTGATGGAGAAATACAGAGAGATAACACCGAAGCAGTTCAAGGATATTACCATTGATGACATTAATGAAGATCTTGATTATATCTTCAGGGTCTATCCATATATTCAGCTTCCCAATAATTTTATCCTGTTTGGCAGGACAGTAGGCATGCTAAATGGACTCAATTCAAAACTTGATCCCGATCTCAATATAATTGAACTTGCAAAACCATTTGCCAGGAGATTTATAGCCGATGAGGAGGGGATCATTGCAGGGATCTTCAGTAAGGGCCGGGAGTTTGCAAGGCGTCTCTTCCCAATCTCCAGGGAACTTGAGGACCTTGTTTTTACTGCGAGCAGGGGAGAATTTAAGACGATAATGTCCTCTGAAGATGTTACAGGGGTATTGATAAAGATATACAAGCTGGGATATAAGACATTAATTATTGCCTTTATCGTATCTCTTATATTCGCCTATAGTTATCTGGACAGACATGGGGAGGCAATAGCGGGAATCCTGGTCGGGACAACTGCTATAATATTTACCATCCTGCTTTTATGGTCATTCATAAGGGATATAAGGGGGACTTAAGATCATGCGTTTACAGATAAAAAAATATTTCTTTATAATAATGGCCATCCAGATCCTGGCCGCAGGGGCATACCTCATCTTTACCTCTTGTACTGCAAAGAAGGATACAAAGGCCCAGCTCCCGATAAAAGACAGCGCCGGCCCCGAGGAGATATCTAACCGGATATTAAAGGAGGGATTAAAGAACCCCGATGTCTTCGTCAGGTCGTCTGCCATCAGGGCTTACGGCGAAATTAAGGAGCAGGGTGCGGCAAAGGACATAGCCCCATTCCTCAAGGACGATGCGGCATTTGTGAGGCTGTTTGCAGTTGAGGCGCTGGGAAATCTCGGCGGGGAAGATGCGCCCCAATACCTTGTCAGCGCCCTTGCTGATAAGGATCCTATGGTTCGGATAAAGGTGATTGAGGTGATAGGCCGATCCGGCAATGAGAGCTACCTTCCTGTTCTGAAAAAAGGGTTAAATGATCCGGATATGATGGTCAGATTATTTTCAGCTGGATTTCTTGGATCACATGGAGACAAGGCCTCGCTGGGCCTGCTTAAAAATGCCATGTCTGACAAGGATAGTTCCGTCAGGGTTGCGGCTATAGCCTCTGCCGGCAAGGCAAAGAATCGTTCTTTTATCCCAACAATCGGTGCCCTTATGAAGGATGCCGATCCCCTCGTGAGGACCTATGCCGCCCTTTCGCTTGGGGAGATTGGAGACCAGAAGGCCGTACCTCTTCTCATCCGGTCATTGAAGGACCCTGATCCATCCGGAAGGGAGGCCGCTATCTCTGCCTTGGGCAGGATCGGAGACAAAGGCGCAATCAAGGCCCTCTCTACCCTGCTTGACGACAAAGACGTATCCGTCAGGATCAAGGTTACAGCGGCATTAAAGAGATTGGGAGCTGATGTCAGCGATGCGATATTCAGAGAGGGATTGAAAAACCCTGACTATTCAGTAAGGCATGAGGTTGTAGGCTTACTAGGTGAACTTAAAAATAAGGATTATATACCAATATTGAAAGAGGCCCTAAGAGACAATAGCGCCCGGGTCAGGGTAGGGGCAGTAAGGGGGCTCGGTAAAACAGGTGGTGATGAGGCGGTTGCTGCCTTAAAGTCGGCATTGAAGGATAATGACGCAACTGTAAGGAACTATGCGGCAGGAAACCTCATCAGAATTATGAGGGGTATTCAACTTGAAGATAGCGGGGAGATATAAAGACAATGATAAAACTGATAGTCCTGACCATTATTGTAGGGTTCGTATTCATCACCGGATATTACCTTGGATCACACAAACTGCTTGAAATAAGGAAGGATATCACAGGCCTTAAGACAGAGGTGCTATCAAAGACCACGAGCCTGGAAAAGGAGCTTGCAGATGTCAGGGTAAGGATGCACCTTGTAGATGCAAGGGAGAGGATTATAGCCGGAAAGAATGAGATCTCCGAGAAAAATTTCGGCACTGCCGGAAAAGAGATTGAAAAGGCCAGGGAGCTTATCGAGAGGGCAATCGGACTCTCAGGAGAAAGCCTTGTCCCTGCGCTTAGGCCCATTACCCAGGAACTCGCATATGCGGAGAGCGATTTAAAGAGGCTTGATCCTGAGGCAATGAAGAGGCTTGACGGGGCAAAAAAGGATCTTGACCGGATCATAGAAAGGTAGCCCTTATGAAGGGCCGATACGATATACTTTTAATAGGTGGAGGAATAATAGGCAGCAGTATAGCCATGTCCCTCGCTGACAAAAAGGGCGGGAAGATCGCAATATTAGACCCGGACCTCTCCGGCATCTATAGTTCCTCTGAGAATAATGCAGGGGGGGTCAGGGCCACATGGTGGGATGAGGTAAATATCAACCTGTCCCTTCATTCGATTAAATTCTTTGAAAAGATTGCAGAAGATGTGGGGTTCAGGCAGGACGGGTACCTCTGGCTTCATGGTTCTGATACATGGAGGAAGGCAGAGACAATGATAGCCTTTCAGAACAGGTTCGGTTTAAATATCGAGGACCTGTCTCCAGCAGACATAACCAAGAGGATCCCTGAGATCGATAATATATCGGATATAGCCGGCGCCACATTCTCACCCATGGATGGACTGATAAACCCGAACCTCCTGAGAAATTACTACAGGAAGATAGCGGCAGAAAGGGGTGTTGAGTTTCTCGACAGGATGCTTGTAAAGAGGATTATCCTGATGGATAAGAGGGTCATTGGCGTCGAGTGCGCAAGACTGGCGGAGCCGGACGAAAATATCCTGGAAGAAATTCTCAAGTCAGGAAGGCCCTATGGGCACTATACCAATGAGATGTATGGATGCAATATCCTTATCAACACAGGCGGCGCCTGGGCGCCTGAGATTGCAAGGATGTATGGTTCGGACCTGCCTTCACATCCTCTCAGAAGACAGGTCTCTGTTACACACAGTCCGGACGTTGATCTGTCTGGATGCGGGATGATCGTAGATACGTCCGGCCTATATTTCCATCCTGAGGCAGGTAATATCCTGGCCGGCTATTCGATTCCCAATGAGCCTCCTGGATACAATTTTAAGTACGACGGATATGACTTCTTCTTAAAAGAGATATGGCCGAGGCTCTACAACAGGATAAGCAGGCTTGAGCGGTTAAGACATATCCGCGGATGGGCGGGCCTTTATGAGGTTTCAAAGGATAAATCAGCTATTATAGGAAGGGTGTCAGGGTTGGACAATGTCTACGAGGCACACTCTTTCAGCGGCAGGGGTGTGATGCAGTCTTATGCTGCCGGCCTTGCCCTGGCAGAGCTCATTATAGACGGCCGGTACCTTACCGTTGATCTTACCCCTTTAAGTGGAAACCGGTTTAAGGAAGGCAGGGAGATGCCTGAGGTGCTTCACATATAAATTAGGGGTAATACCTACGGGTAAGCCCACAGGTATTAACCAGCGAGCATAGCGAG
Source organism: Nitrospirota bacterium (assembly GCA_016234185.1). Classification (GTDB taxonomy): domain Bacteria; phylum Nitrospirota; class Nitrospiria; order JACRHA01; family JACRHA01; genus JACRHA01. Next base: position 33,015 of record JACRHA010000035.1, on the reverse strand, counting down.
CATGAGGGGGAGGCTCCATCCGGCTTTGCCGGTGGAGGGGGCGACGCAAGCCCCTACAAATAAAATGCTAAAGATACCTAAAAAGAACATAGAGGAGATGATATCGCATGCTAGACAGGCATATCCAACGGAGTGCTGCGGACTTCTCGCCGGAAACAGCGGCATAGCAAGCAACACCTACAGGATGACAAATATTGATCAGAGTCCGTTCTCCTATCTGATGGAACCGAAGGAGCAGTTCGTTGCGCTCAAAGACATGAGGAAGAAGGGAATTGAAATGATAGCCATCTATCACTCCCACCCCAAAACAGATGCGGAGCCGTCCATCACCGATATTAAGCTCGCCTATTATCCTGATGCATATTATATAATCTTATCCTTAGCCGAGCCTATGCGGCCTGACATAAGGGCACATAGGATCATTGACGGGAAGGCAGAAGAGGTAGGGATTACAATAGTCTAAAACAACCCCATAGCATCCCTCACATCACTCATAGTCTTGGCAGCAATCTTCTGGGCCCTTCTTGAGCCCTCATTAAGCATATCCTGGATAAGCCCGGTCTTTTCGGCGTACTCCTTTCTCTTCTCCCTGTAAGGCTTAAGGCGCCTGTCTATTATCTCCGCCAGATGGTTTTTGTCGGCGACACATCCTAACCTGCCTGCCCTGCAGTCAGCGGCAATCTGATCTGTCTCGCCTAGGTTGAAGATCTTATGATATTCAAAGACCGAGCAGATCTCAGGTCTGCCGGGGTCATTCTTCCTGATCTTCTGCGGGTCTGTTACAAGCATCTGGACCTTCTTCTTTATAATGTCCTGATCATCAGATATATAGATGCAGTTATCAAGGCTCTTGCTCATCTTCTTCCCGTCTATACCGAGGAGCCTGGGTGTCTGGGTCAGGATCGCCTCCGGTTCAGGGAAGACAGGCTTATACATCCTGTTAAATGACCTTACTATCTCCCTCGACATCTCGAGGTGAGGCACCTGATCCTCGCCAACAGGAACCTTCTCTCCCTTATACATCAATATATCGGCAGTCTGGAGCACAGGATATCCCATGAGACCGTAATTTACAGTAGTAATATGCATATCCTGGAGCATCGATTTGAGTGTGGGGTTCCTCTCAAGCCAGGCCATGGGGATTATCATTGACAGGAGCAGATGGAGTTCTGCATGTTCCTTCACCTGTGACTGCAGAAAGACTGTGCTCTTCTCAAAATCAATCCCAACAGAAAGCCAGTCAATCGCCATCTCAGAGATATTCTTCTTCATCTCAGATGTATCTTTATAGCCTGTTGTAAGGGCATGCCAGTCTACAATGGAGAAGAAGCACTCATGTTCCCTTTGAAGCTCAACCCACTTCTCAAGGGCGCCTAACAGATGCCCTATATGCAGCCTGCCCGTAGGCCTCATCCCGGAGAATACCCTTGCCATCATATTAACCTTTCTAAAGGGGCTTGCGTCGCCCCCTCCAAAGGCAAAGCCTTTGGAGCCTCCCCCTCAACGCTCGCATCCGCTCGCTGTGAACTACCTTCTGCAGGTGAGCGACCGTCCCCTTCGACCGGCAAAGCCGAAGCGAGCATCCGGCTTTGCCGGTGCAAGCGCGGGGTGTGGGGGCATCGGAGGAGCAACTGCACCGCACGGGCCCCCACAGATGATCGTCGCCTCCCCCTCAACGCTCGTTTTGCTCGCTGAGTAGGCACCCACAAAAAAACCGTCGTATCTATTTATACAATTCTTCAAAGATTGCCTTTTCTACGTCTGCCCTATGCTCCTTCCCCTTAGCAAAGGAATAGGAAGGTCCTTTAAAGAGAACACCAGGGGCTGAATGATCCCTTACCTCCGATACCTTCATCTCCACCTTTGCAGAAGGCATAGGGGTTGACTTCATCTCCCCACCTACGACCCTTCCATTCCCCCTTACACAGTAAATGATGTTGTCTCCAAGGACTTCCAGGGATATTGCCTTCCTCTCCACTATATTGGCAAGGGCCTGACTCCCCTTCATTACGGCAAGGTAGATGGTCTTCTCATCCTTCGCTACAAGCCAGCTCATGATGGCAGTAAAGGGCCTTCCATCTTTATCCTCCGTTGCCATAACAGCGCACCTGCCGCCTTTTATGAACTCAATGACTTTTTTTGGAAGAATCTCCGATCTTTTTTTATTCATTTTTGCCACCCATCCGGATATATTGTTCCTCGGCATGATAGGAAGATCTGACAAGGGGTCCGGCCTCTACATGCTCAAAACCCATCAGGCACCCCTCTTCTTTTAAGACCAAAAAATCATCGGGATTATAGTACCTTGCAACAGGCAGATGCGCCTTGCTCGGCCTTAGATACTGGCCCAGCGTCAGGATCTTGCAGCCGGCCTCAATAAGATGCCCCATGACCTCTCTCACCTCATCCATCTCCTCCCCCATCCCCAGGATCAATCCTGACTTTGTTGTTACACCCATTACCCCTGCTTTTTTTATGATAGCAATGGATATCTCATAGCTTGCCTGAGGCTTTATCACCCGGTAAAGCCTAGGCACAGTCTCAAGGTTATGACCAAGTATATCAGGCCTTGATTCCGCCACTACCTTAAGCGCATCAAAAGACCCCTTCAGGTCAGGAATAAGGAGCTCTACCTTTGTTTCCGGAGAGACCCTCCTTATCTCCGCCACAGTCATGGCAAATATAGATGCCCCGCCGTCATCCAGGTCATCCCTGTCAACAGAGGTGATTACAGCATATTCAAGGCCCATCTCCTTTGCAGCCAGGGCCACCCTTTCCGGTTCATTAATCTCAGGCGGATCGGGGCTGCCGGTTTTTACCGCGCAGTATCCGCAGTTTCTTGTGCATATATCCCCCAGGATCATGAATGTGGCTGTCCTCTTGTTCCAGCACTCCCAGATATTGGGACAGACGGCAGATTCACACACGGTATGGAGATGATGAGACCTGAGTATTATCCTGACATCGGCAAGGTCATTACCATGCTTCATCCTAACCTTAAACCATTTGGGGAGCCGCATCTCGTCATTATTTATAATATCTCCCATGCTATTCGATCATCCTCGCGGGATATTCAAGACAGCCTTTTAAATCGATCAAGAATCTTGCCCCCTGGACACCATCTATTACCCTGTGATCAAATGACAGGGTTACCTTCATCCGCTTTGCTGAAGACACAACCCCCCCTGCAACAACCGGTTCATCTATTATCGACCCTACCGCAATAACTGCCGCCTCAGGTGGCGTGATAACGGCAATAAAATTCTCTATATTAAACATACCCAGATTAGATATGGTGATACTGCCGCCCTCATACTCATCAGGTCTTAATGACTTTGTCCTGGCCCGGGAGAAAAGATCCTTAGTCTCATCAGAGATCTCTTTTAATCCCTTTAAGTCCGCATCCCTGATAACAGGAGATATCAGCCCATCCTCAAGGGAAACTGCTATGCCTATATTAATCCTTTTATAATATCTGACCAACTCACCTATAAAGGAGGCATTTATCTTATGATTCCTCTTGAGAGCAGTTGCAGCCGCCTTTACAATAATATCAGTAATAGAGACCTTAATCCCGTCACGATCTAGTTCTTCTTTTAGCTTAAGTGCATTCCCCATTTCAATAGTAGATGAAAGGTAAAAATGCGGAACAGGGGCCTTTGAGCTCGTCATTCTCCTTGCTATAGTCTTTCTGATAAGGGAAAGTTCTTCCTCCTCATAATCTACCCCTTTAGGAGCCCCCTTCCTGGCCGTTGATATATGGGCCTCTACGTCCTTCTGTGTAATCCTCCCGCCAGGGCCGGTCCCGCTGACCTTTGTTATATCTATCCCTGCCTCCTCGGCGATCTTTCTGGCCCGCGGAGATGCCTCAATTATATCCGCCTTAACAGCCTCCATTGCCTTTATGTTGCGCATCTCTTCTGTAGTAGTTTTTTCAGCCTCTACCACCCTGGCCTTTGGCTTTACTTCCTTTACTTCCTTATCTGCGGCCAGTATGGCCTCAATGTCCTCATCCTCCCTCGCTATTACACCAATCAGTTTCCCGACAGGGACCCTTGACTGTTCGCCGATAAGAATCTTCTTCAATATACCATATCCATATGCCTCCAGGTCCATAACTGCCTTGTCGGTCTCTATCTCCGCAATCCTGTCGCCGGCCTCCACCTTTTCACCCTCTTTTTTATACCACTTGATGAGGACCCCCTCCTCCATTGTATCCGTCATCTTGGGCATCACTATCTTCGTGGCCACAGACCCCTCCCGAAAACTAACAGGCTCAAAATTAAAGGACCTTTAGAGCAGAACTTCTTTAAAACAAAATCTCGTAACTTTATTTAGGCATCAGTTTACCAGATGGATATAGGCAAGTCAAAAGCCGATGACAATATAAAAGGATGCTGGATAGCAATGAAGATGTTATGATCGTCGATCTCCGTTCACCCCTTGATATCGCTGCATCCCCTTATGCTATACCGGGCGCCATTCAGATGTCTATGGAGGAGTTCAAAGACAGACTCCAGAGTCAATGAACCTCCCCGCAGCAAGCTGCGGGGTATCCAAAAACTAAAAAACACTGTCATTCCGCACTTGATGCGGAATCCAGTATTCTCCTTTTTCTAGATTCCCGTTTTCACGGGAATGACAAAAACAAGGTAACCCTGTAGCAAGCTACAGGGAATTCTCAAGTTAAAGGGGACGGTTCTCGTTAACTGGAAAAAGTGACAGGAGAGGATATATTCCTATATGCCTTTATAGGTGCTGGGAAAGAAGAAATTATTCCTGTACTCATTGAAAAGCTTAACACAAAAGGCAACAAGACCATGGCAGAGGCTTATCTCAATGGTGGCCAGCCACAGTTTGCTAACACAGCAAAGGAATGGGCGGAGAAGCATGGCTATGTAATTAAATCATGTCCGGTACCCATCCAGTATCGTGGGAGCTTTGTGAAGAAACCTAACCCTTATAAGGGTCAACATGGACGCGGCTTCGCCGCGCCGGTTAGCCGCAACTCGTTATTCCAAAATAATAACATTGACAAAAGGCAGACAATGTCGTAGATAATATATTGTGAAGGTTTTTCGGTGGGATAATGGAAAAAATGAATGGTTGAAGACAAACAGAGGAGTTAGTTTTGAACAGGTTGTTATCTTGATGGAACGAGAAGATGTTCTTGAAACAATTGAACATCCAAATCAAGATAAGTATCCTGGCCAGAAAATTGCGATAGTCAGGATTGATGATTACGCATATCTTGTTCCTTATGTACAGGAAAGTGAAGCTATATTCTTAAAGACCATTATTCCCAGCAGAAAAGCTACAAACAAATATGTGAGGGCTGAAGAATGAAAAAGATGATTTTAGATGATGAAGAAAAAGATATTTTAGAGTCGTACGAGCGTGGTGAATGGAGACCTGTCAAGAATCCAAAACAGGAAATAAGAAAACTCCGTGAATATGCAAGGAATACACTTCAAAAAGATAAGAGAATAAATATTCGGATGTCATCAAAGGATTTAGATCAGGTACAGGTTATTGCGGCTCAAGAGGGCATTCCTTACCAGACGCTGATATCCAGTATCATCCACAAATACGTATCAGGCTATTTAACAGAGAAAAAGAGGGCTTAATAATTCAATCCACGTTATTTATTAATGGGGCCGAAGGACATCGGTCTGGACGGGGAGATAATATATGGGACAGCAAATATCCATAACTAATCTAGAAAAACTAAAGGAGATATTTAAGGACTATCCCTATATAGCTTCTGCCTATCTCTTCGGCTCCCATGCCTCAGGAAAGGTTAGCCCTATGAGCGATCTGGACATTGCGATCCTCCTAAAAGATAATGCCCCGAAAGGGAGGGAACTGATACACAAAATGGATTATCTGGCATACAGGATTGAAGAGACATTGCAGGCAAAAGAGGTAGATTTGATAGAACTTAATAATCAGGGGCTTATTTTTGTACATAATGTCCTTAGAACCGGCAAGTTGATTTATGATGCTGCCCCTGACTTCAGAATAAGATTTGTTACTAAGGTTATCTCTGATTACTGTGATTTTGAACCGACCCTTAGATTTATGAATAACTTCTATTTTGAGGGGTATAAGAGGAGACTTGCGAGATTATGAGAAAAGAGGATATCCAGACAAAGATTGATGTTATACTCGATAACCTTGAGAAGTTATATCCTCTAAAGAGTATGCCATACGAAGATTTTATCTTCGATTACAGAAACATTGATTCTGCCCTTTATAGACTCCAGACATCAATACAGGCATTACTTGATATATGCAGTTATATTATCGCCTCACTCGGACTTAAAACACCTAATTCAAATGCGGAGATTATCAAGATACTTTCTGACGCCGGTTACATCCCGGAAGGGAAAATTGTGACATACACTGATATGTCTAAGTTCAGGAACAGGATAGTCCATCTATATAACCATATCGATAAAAAGACGCTTTATGATATCCTGGTCAATGAACTGGCTGATATAAAGGACTTCTATGTAAATCTTCTCAAGATTATTGAGGAACATAAAGGATAGGTAGAACTAAAGCTTGAAAAGGTGTCATGATGGCCTGTCCAATCTAATTTCCCTTTTTAGAGAAGGTAGCACAATGGAAATTGTTACTGCCGCTAAAGATGGTTCTGGAAGACAATCGCCGTTACAAGGTATGCTGGATAAAGGTATCCTGCCTTTTAACTCGCCAGGCCTCCAGACCCGGCCAGAAATCGCAATTCATTATAGCCGACAATAGCGTGAAATCCTTGATTTACAAGAGCCCAGAGGGTGAAGCCAAATTCATGGAGCTATATGAGAGCCGTCTGGCCCGGCTTTCCCGTATCGGCATCAAATGTGAGAGCCGGATGTTGGATACCCGTTTTGGTCCAACTCATATATTGATTGCCGGGCCGGCGAATGCACCACCACTTGTAGCCTTACATGGGATTCATGCCAGCGGGCCTTTTGGCCTTGAGGTACTATTACCTCTCACGAGGAATTACAGAATCTACTTACCCGATATCATCGGTCAGCCGGGCCGGAGCGCAAAGACACTCATCTCTCCACTAGGCAACAACTATGCAAAATGGTTAGTGGATATCCTTGATGACCTCGGGCTAGAGCGCGCTGCTTTTACAGGCATCTCATTTGGCGGAGGCATCCTCCTGGATCTGGCAGCCTATGCCCCGGAGCGGATCTCCAGGGGTGCCCTGATCGTGCCTGCAGGTATTGCAAGCGCATCATCACCCCACTTGCTTCTTCATCTCTTTATCCCATGGTCACTATATAGATTGATACCCAGCCGCAATAGACTGATTCGTGTCCTCCGTCCCCTTATGAGCGAATTTGAAGAACCTGTTCTGGAATTCTTTGATACAATAATCCGCCATGTCAATTGGATTCAGATACCGCCGGGTCCTTTTTCAATTGAGAACCTTAAGCGCTTTGCCGCACCATCGCTCCTGTTTCTGGCAAAGGAGGATATCTTTGTCCCATTTGATCAGGCCTATATCTGGTCGAAGGAGATCATCCCTAATCTTACAGCAATCGAGATTCTCGATGGGCCTCATATACCGACAAGGAAGATGCTGGCGTATATCAATGAGAGGATTCTGCGGTTCATGGCAGAGAGATGATTACTCCTCCTAAAACAGAACAGAAGGTCGTCTTGTAGGATTTGATCTTAAGGCTATCACTCCAGATGACTACATTGGTTACGCAGATTAAAATGTCGAAGGAAAAGCCTAATCCCAATTGCTATTCAAAAATATCCAATGCAATACCTAAGGCACGGTTCAGTTCTTTGGTTTTCGTGGAAGAAAGCGTTCCAACATAATTCGTAAGGGCTGATTTCGGCAAGCTAACTAATTCATCACAGTGAATGCTGCTGTCGTGTTTAAGACCCTCTTCGACACCAATCAAAACCTGAGTGGACAAAGCATCATGTGTAGAATAGACAGGGGCACAGATGGCTGTTGAGAAGCGCGAATCAATAAGAACCTGGCGACTGACAACTACAAAAAACCGATGTTTCCGGGGGTCTCTGGCTGAGGGATGGACAACGCGATAGATTTCCCCGCGTTTCACGGAATCAGCTGATATTCCAATACATCTATGGCTTCTTTATTGAGCCGATCGGCTTGCCGGTTAATAATAGCAAGGTCTTTGGCGTTCTGCTCCTCCCGGATCATATGCTCAATATAGGCGCGAATGGCGGCCTCAACGAAATCAGAACGATTCTTAAACTGGCCTGACCTTTCATCGATAGCATCCAGTAGGTCTTCTGAAAGTGTGATAGATGTCTTTACTTTCATATTACAAATATACTCCGATTTAGATTGCGCGTCAAGTGTCTATTATGGCAACCAGAAAGTACTCCTAAAAGTTGCAAAACAACTATACATGAAATTTAATTCGAGAAGGGCCGGATTAGGTATGGTGTCCCCGAAAATAATAATTAAGTTATAAATTATCCCGATTCATTATAATAATAAATTTCAGATTATTATGCCGATTGATTTGACCTATTTCCATCAGGTTTTCAAGAAAAAAACTTGACAACCTGATGGGTCGAATATAATATTCATACATTGACAGAATAAGTTTTAAAATAAATGTTAGGCAACAACACAAACCAACGGGAGGCAACAAATGAACTGGATACGAATAACCTTTCTCCTGCCGGTGCTCGGCGCACTCGGATGCACGCCCGCGCCACAGGCGCCGACCAAGGTGCAGTGGAACGATGCCGTAGCGCAGGAAGTGCGCACGCAGGTGGAAGGGACGATGGGCGCATTCGTGGCAATGGACGTGGAGCGCTTCAAGGCAGGCCTCACCGAGGACGTCGTCTCCTTCGAGATGGACATGGAGAACAAGCCAGTACGTTTCGGGTCGCGCGACGAGGTTGTCCGCTGGGTCGAGGCAACATTTGCGGAGGTGAAGAAGATGGGCGCGAGCCTGAAGCTCGACATCCACTCGAGTAGTTGCCGTGCGACCCAGACGCTGGCCTATTGCACAGTCGAGTTCGACTTCATTGCGAAGATGGCGGATGGAAACACAATGTCGCAGCCGTCGCGCAATTCGGTGGTGCTGCACAAAGGCGATGACGGCTGGAAGTGGACCCACTGGCACTCATCACTTGCCGTCCCACCCGCGCCGCCCCCACCGCCCTCGCCTGCGCAGAAGTGATGCCCAACAACAGGTTCAAGCGGCCGCTGAACCTGGGCGTTCAACGGCATCGCTGTGCATGAAAGATTTTCAAATTTTTGCTAAAATAGATAGCAGATGCAAAACAGACAAAGCAAGGGGGATATAACCATGAAGAAAATAACAGCAACAGATACTATTGCATTGTCCATACCTGAGAGGATCCAACTGGTAGAAGATATTTGGGATACAATAGCCACAGAAGCTGAGGCTATTGAATTAACAGAAGATGAAAAAATAATAATTGATGAACGATTGGAGGCTTATCATAGAAATCCTGATTTAGGCTCTCCATGGAAGGATGTTTATAAAAGGATATTGGGCAGGTAATGAAATATAGAGTCATTCTCAGGCCCGAAGCCGAAGATTATCTAAAGGCAGCCTTTTCCTGGCATGAAGATAAGAGGACAGGGTTAGGTTATGACTTTCTCTTGCAGTTGATGCAGGTATCAAATCCATCAATATAAATCCCGAAATTCATCCAATAGAATACCTAATTACCACCTTTTCTTGACGCATCTACGTAATTACATTATAATTACTTTGGAGGTGAGGAGAATATGAAGGCAACAATAGTTCCGATCGGAAATTCTAAAGGAATAAGAATACCCAAGATAATTTTAGAACAATGTCGCATTGAAAAGGAGGTTGATCTGGAAGTTGAAGATGACAACATAATTATCAAACCCTTCAAAAAGGAACCAAGAAAGGATTGGGAGGACAATTTTAGAAAGATGGAGGAAGAGAAAGAAGATCGATTAATTATTGATGATCAAATTGATTTAGATATGAAAGGCTGGGAGTGGTAATAAAACAATATGATGTCCTCCTTATTTCCCTTGATCCTACTATCGGACACGAAATAAAAAAGGCACGTCCTTGCATTATTATCTCCCCTGATGAGATGAATAAATATATCTCAACAGTCATAATCGCACCGATGACAACACAATCGCACCTCTACCCTACCCGTATCCCTATCAAGTTTAAGAGAACGGATGGGTGGGTGGTATTGGATCAGATCCGCACGGTTGATAAAAAAAGATTTATTAAGAGGCTTGGAAGGGTTGATCGTAAGACCATTAACGAGATAAAATCGATCATAAAGGAGATGCTGGTTGATTAAGATTTCCACGCACCCTTCCGGTGCTCGTAATGACAAAACCCTAACATGAAACGTAAATCTGGTTTTACAACTCATCATCTAGATATCAGAAGGTTTTCTCTCAAGCCCATAGGTATTGTGCATTCCCCCATAAAGGAACCTGAAAAGCGGGAATGGGATGATATTGTATCTGAGATCCACCTTGATAAGAAATGGGCCAGGGCGCTAGAAGGGCTTGAGGATTTCTCGCATATCATTGTCATCTACTATTTCAGCAGGTCAAAAAAGGGGGTCAGGCTCCAGACCCATCCTAAGGGAAGGGAGGATCTACCCTTAGTTGGAATGTTCGCCACCCGTTCGCCCCATAGGCCCAACCCTATTGCCTTAACAATATGCCGATTCATAAAAAGGGATGGCACACGCCTTACGGTAAAAGGGCTTGATGCCATAGATGGTACGCCTGTGATCGATATCAAACCCTATATCCCTGATAATGATCTTGTTAAAAGGGCAAGGGTCCCGGGGTGGATCAAAAAACTCTAAATAAGATCCCTCCTCTTCTCATCCGAAATCTCAAGTGGAATATTTTTGAGTCATTTGGTATCATGCACCTTGCCATGAGCATCGTTCCTGCATTCCACATCCGCCACATCCCCATTTACGGCGACCTAATCCTCTCGCCCATGGACGGCTATTCCGACCTCCCCTACCGGCTCATCTGCCGTGAACTCGGAAGCGCTGTCTCGTATACAGAGTTCGTGAACGTGGACGAGCTGCGGAGCCGCAGGCCGACCGTAAAGGCACGGCAAAAATTGAAATTCCAGACCGCCGAGCGTCCGATGACATTCCAGATTTACGGCCACGACGAAGACCGGCTGGTGGAGACAGCCGTTCGTTTACAGGAGTTTGGCCCCGACATCATTGACATCAACATGGGGTGCTGCGTCAAAGATATCGCCGGGCGCGGCGCGGGATCGGGCATGCTGTGTCAGCCGGACAAGATCACACGTGTGTTCACGCGGCTCTCCCGATCGCTGCGCATTCCCGTCACCGGCAAGATCCGGCTGGGATGGGATGACATCTCGCGGAACCACACAACAATCGCCAAAATCCTCGAAGAGAGCGGCGCGAGCCTGATCGCAGTCCACGGGCGCACGAAGGCGCAGGCATACAAAGGCGCGGCCGACTGGGATGCCATTGCCGAGGTAAAGCAGGCCGTAAGCCTCCCCGTGATCGGCAACGGCGACGTGCGCACAGTGGCCGACATCTCCCGCATCAAGGCGCATACCGGCTGCGATGGGGTGATGATTGGTCGCGCCGCCATCGGCAACCCGTGGATCTTCGCGCGCAAAGACCGGGAGCAGGTCACGGTCGGGGAGCGGATCGCCCTCATGCGGCGTCACCTCGCCCTCAATCTGGATTTCTACGGCCCAAAGGCCGGACTGATCCTATTCCGCAAACATACGGCCAAATACATTCACGGCATGCCGGACGAGGCTCAACTGCGCATTCCGTTGCTCACCGCCGCAACTGAGGACGAATTTGACACGCTAATTGGGGATATACAGATAGGCGTCTAAACCTTCCCCCTCATTCCCCACCCCCTCCATAAGGCATAGATGGCCGGGATTACGACAAGCGTGAGAATCGTGGATGTGATCATCCCGCCTACTATAGGCGCGGCAATTCATGCGTTAATCTCCTTTGTTTCCTGCCTTACCCTTCAGATAACCTATCAGGTCAACTAGATCTTCCTTTGACATCTCCCATCTCGGCATCATTGTATTAAGTTGATTTCCGGCAGGGTCCATACCGATCAGGGCACAGACCTTAAATGATTCTTCTGTAAAAGGGGGATGTCTCCTTCCATTGGGATGAATGTGGCCCTTTGGATCTGTAAGGGTATCCCATCTTATGCCCGGAATATCCATCATCATCATACGCATTCCCCTTGCATCCACGCCATGGCACATGGCACATCCGGCTCCTTGCATCCCATGAGTGTTCTTGATTATCTCGCCATTTGAATTTACCCCTGTATAAAAAATCCTCTCACCATTGGAAGAAAAGCTGGTTTTTTTATTTATCTCTCCCATGTTCCGCATCATCTCCCCCATCATGCCTCCTTGCATCATCCTCCCTCCCATCATACCGCTGCCCATTATCATCTGCATCATCCTGCTTCCAGGGAACATCCCGCTGCCTGAAATGTACGATCTCACGAATAAGGTTGTAGTAAAGATACCGGCCATTCCAACAAATATCAGAATAACGGCTATCACGAACAAACGATTCTTATTCATGGAAAGGCCCTCCTATAAAAGATCCCGCCTCTTTTCTTCATACTCCTCTTTCGAGATCTCTCCCCTGGCATACCGCTTCTTTAGTATCTCAAGCGCCGAATCCTCTTTTTCAATCCTTCCTCCTGAGACCCTCTGGACTGCCCAGATCAGGAGAAAGATGATCCCAACAATAAGGAAGATCCAGAAGATAAGACCTAAGAACATCCAGATCCCCATCCCCTGGCCAATCATGTTATTACCCATCATTTTAATTACTCCTCTTTTCCTGGTTCTGATCCAAAGATTTGAGCTGCCATCCCCGCCACCATACATAGATGATCGGAATAATCAGCAGGGTCAGGAACGTAGACGTAACCATTCCTCCGATCATCGGCGCTGCGATCCTCTTCATCACATCGGCGCCTGTGCCGTGGCTCCACATGATCGGCAGAAGTCCGAATATGATCGCCGACACGGTCATCACCTTAGGCCGCACACGCAGGACTGCACCTTCCATCACGGCTTCAACCAGGTCTGTACGCGTATTCATCCTTCCTTCCTGCTGGTATCGATGATACGCCTCATCCAGGAAAACAATCATTACTACGCCTGTCTCGGCGGCAACCCCGGCGAGCGCAATGATCCCTACCCAGACTGCGACACTTAGATTGTAACCCAGGATTCCCAAAAAGAGAACCCCGCCAACCAGAGCAAATGGGATAGAGAGGAGAACAATCAGCGTCTCACTCACAGACCTGAAATTCAGATAGAGAAGGACAAAGGTCAGGAGAAGGGTCAGCGGCACTACAACCTTAAGCCGCTCCTTTGCCCGGAGGAGGTACTGGTAGGATCCAGCCCACCCAAGGGAATAACCGGATGGAAGCTCTATTCTTTCGGCAATGAGTTTTTTGACCTCCTCAACGTAGCTCCCAAGGTCCCGGTTTACTACATCTACATAGACTATACCAGCAAGTGATCCATTCTCATCCTTGATCATGGGGGGGCCGGTAGTCACGTGGATATCGGCCAATTGTCCCAAAGGAATATTGGCCCCGGTCGGTGTAGGTATCAGTACGCGCTTAAGCCGTTCCGGGTCTTCCCGCAACTCCCTTGCATATCTCACAATAACAGGATAGCGCTCCCGCCCCTCAACAGTAGTGGTCACATTTGCCCCGCCGATAGCCGCCTCAATAACTTCCTCTACCTCCTGCACAGTCAGATTATAGCGGGCCGCCTCCTTACGATCCACAACGAAGTCGAGGTAATATCCCCCGGTGACCCGCTCCGAAAAGGCACTCCGGGTTCCTGGAACACCCGATATCAGGCCCTCTATCTCCTTGCCGATCCGATCTATTTCATCCAGTTCCCGGCCATAAATCTTGATCCCTACCGCGCTCCGGACACCTGTTGCCAACATCTCAGTACGGGTTTGAATCGGCATCCACCATATATTGGGCATACCGGGAAAGCGCACTACCCGGTCCATCTCTGCGATGAGTTTATCCCATGTCATCCCAGGCCGCCATTGCTCTTCCGGTTTTAGGCTCACGGTGACCTCAGCCATCGACATTGGGGCGGGATCGGTTGAGGTCTCGGCCCGTCCGATCTTGCCAAAGACACGCTCCACCTCCGGAAACTGTTTTAACAGGGTATCTTGCTGCTGTAAAACCTGGCTCGCCTTTGTAACAGAGATACCAGGAAGGGCCGTTGGCATATAGAGGATCGTCCCTTCATTGAGTGGCGGCATAAACTCGGATCCGAGGCGGAGAAAGGCAGGTATAGTCAGCACAACCATGGCTAACGCCATCACGATCACGAGTTTGCCATGCCTCAGGCAGAAGCGGGCCACCGGGGTGTAGATGGCAATTAGAGCCCGGTTGATCGGGTTCCTTGCAAGGGGCGTAATCTTTCCACGGATAAGATAGACCATAAGAAGCGGGACAAGGGAAATCGAGAGGACCGAGGCAAAGAACATGGAAAAGGTCTTCGTGAAGGCAAGGGGTTTAAAGAGGCGGCCCTCCTGCGCCTCTAAGGTAAAAACCGGCATGAAGGAGACGGTGATAATCAGGAGCGAGAAGAAGAGGGGGCGGCCTAATTCCTTGGAGGCATTAATGATTACTTGAGTGCGATCCTCTCCTGGCCGGATCTGCTCAAGCCTATGGTGGACATTTTCTATCATCACAATCGCTGCATCCACCATGGCCCCGATAGCTATTGCTATACCACCTAATGACATGACATTTGATGTCAGCCCAAGATAATAGATCGCAATGAATGAAAAGAGGATTGCGATGGGGAGGCTCAAGATGGCCACAAGGGCCGAGCGGAAGTGAAATAAAAAGATGATGCTCACAAGGCTAACTACCAGTGTAACCTCGATCAATTTCTCTTTGAGTGTGGCAATAGCGCGTAAGATTAGGTCTGAACGGTCATATGTTGTAACTATCTTAATACCAGGAGGTAAGGCAGGCTCAATCTCTTTCAATTTAGCCTTTACCCGGTTAATAACATTGAGTGCGCTCTCGCCATAGCGCATGACTACAATGCCACCCACTACCTCTCCCTTGCCGTCCAGTTCAACAAGCCCGCGACGCATCTCAGGGCCAAGGCTGATAACAGCCACATCCCTTAGCATGATAGGGACACCGTTTTGACCGACAGAAAGCGGGATAACCTCAAGATCCTCCAGCGATCGGATATATCCACGCCCCCTGATCATATACTCCCGCTCACTCATCTCAATAGAACGACCGCCTACATCATTGTTGCTCATCCTGATAGCCTGGGTCAGCCTGCTAAAGGGGATGTTGTAGGCCAGGAGCTTGTTTGGATCTACATTGACCTGGTACTGTTTAATAAATCCGCCAATAGAGGCTACCTCTGCTACACCAGGGATGGATTGGAGCTGATAGCGGAGATACCAGTCCTGATAAGAGCGGAGCTCTGCCAGGTCATGCCGGCCGGTCTCATCAACAAGGGCATACTCATATACCCATCCAACCCCGGTTGCGTCAGGCCCAAGGATCGGATTAACCCCTTCAGGAAGCCTCCCTGCGATCTTGCTCATATACTCTAATACCCGGCTCCGGGCCCAGTAGATGTCGGTATCATCCTGGAAGATCACATAGACATAAGAAAAACCGAAGTCAGAGGATCCACGGACATACTTTACCTTAGGCGCCCCCAGCATAGATGTAACGATGGGATAGGTGATCTGGTCTTCAACCAGGTTGGGGCTACGGCCCGACCACTCCGTATAGATGATTACCTGGACATCCGACAGATCCGGTATCGCATCAAGTGGTGTCCTGGTAACGGCCCAATAGCCCCAGGCCGAGAGGAATAAAACAGCCAGGAAGATCATAAATGGGTTCTTTGCACTATACTCAATGACACGATTAATCATCTTACTTCCTTTCTTAGGGGAGCGACCATCCCCCTCCACCGGCAGAGCCGGATGGAGCCTCCCCCTCCCTACGCTCGCATTTGCTCGCTGTATTTAAATATAAATATCCTTTAAGGCCATTACACAATCTAGATGGCAATCATCACTTTTCTACCTTGATGGTAAACTTGGCCTTTACCGGTTTTGCCTTCCCCCGTTCGATCGACACATCGATATTCCATCCGCCCTTCATACCGAGGTCTACCTTGGCCTCATAGATCCCCTCTCCTGTGTGTCTTGCCTCGACCGTCTCCGACCCCATTCCGGACATCACCATGGTATAAGAGATTGTGACCTTGGCATCTGTGACAGGACCCTCCTTTGATTTTATCGACAGATGTATTATGTTTTCTCCCTTCTTTGGTGGTTTAGGCATAGTGGTTACGGTAAGGGTTAAGCCATCCACAGTCTGCTCCATAGACCCCGGCGCCTGGGCTGTCTCCATTCCTTTCATTCCTTTCATCCCCTTCATTCCTCCCATCTCCATCTCTCCCTCCATCTTACCCATCCGGGCCTGCTCCATCCGGATACCGCCCATGCCAAGGGCCCCCATCATACTCGTTGCCGCCCTGAGCTTGCTTTCAGAATCGATCAGGAAGTTTGCAGATGTGACCACTCGATCGCCTGCTTTAACCCCATCAAGGATCTCATAATAGTTGTCCAGCCTAGGGCCAAGTTTGACCTCCCTCGGTTCATACATACCTTCTCCCCGATCGATGAAGACGAGTTTCCGGATACCGGAGTCGAGCACAGCCTCTTGCGGTATAGCCGGCTTTATTCCTGCCTTTACTCTGATCTCTACATTCCCATACATCCCGGGTTTAAGTTTGCCGTCTGGATTTGGGAATTCCATCCTGACCTTTACTGTCCGGGTCTCTGTGCTGAGATAAGGATAGATATAGACCACCTTACCGCTAAAGCCCTTGCCCGGATAGGATGCCAGGGTTACTGTTGCCACATCCCCTATCCTGGCTAAAGGTATCTCATATTCATAGATATCGGCATAGATCCAGACAACAGATAGGTCAGCAACTTCATAAAGGTTCATCTCAGGGGTCACATACATCCCCTGGAGGGTTGTCTTTTTGGTAACAACACCATCAATAGGTGAATATATCGTGGTCTCCATCTGCGGTTTTTCTCCCTGTTCTAATTGGCTTACCTGCTTCTCGGTAAGGCCCCATAATAGGAGCCTGTTCCTGGCCGACTCCACCTGATTCTCTGCATTGCTCCGGATATGGGTCATTGTGCTCGCCTTAACCCGCTCCAGGGTCCTCTTTGCCAGGAGATACTCCTCCTGGGTAGAGACGAGATCAGGACTATAAAGCTTAAAGAGGGGGTCCCCTTTCTTAACTAATTTTCCAGTATAATCTACAAATAGTTTTGTAATCCAACCGGAAACCCTCAGATTGATCTGGCGCATCCTCCGTTCGTCATAGTCCACGGAACCGACAGTGCGGATCACGGTTTCAATGGCCCTCTCTTCTATGGTCTCACTCTTCACCCCGATCAGTTGCCTCCTGGTAGGAGGAATCATGACAGCTACCTGTGCAATCCCTTTCTGGTCCATGCTGCTCCCCATCTCCATGTCAGGCATATCCTTCATCTTCACTGCCTGGGGTGAACCATCGATAGGCATCCCAAGCATCTTTTGTAAAATTGAGCCGGGGATCATCTCCTCTATCCTGCCATGGAAACGCCACACTGTCCCGGCCAAGATCATGGCAACAAAGAAACCGCCCACAAAGGATAATATTATCTTGGTTTTCATCTTCTTCTCCCTTCCCTTTCTAAAATCCTTTACATGTCTAAAACTTGAGCTCTGTCCCTACTTCCTGTTCCAGTTTAGCGATAAACTGCTCATATTGGGTCAGGGCCGTATAGTATTCCAACTGAAAATCACGCAGTGTACGCTCGCTATCAATTAGGTTTAAGAAATCTGCCTTACCAGCCTGATAGGCGATCCTGGCTGCTGCAAGCGATTGCTCTGCCTGCGGCAGTATACCATCCTTGTAAACCTGGATGAGATGCTCAGATGTCTTGATCCTGACAAAGAGATCCTTGATCTCAAACTGGGTCTGGTTGCGCAACGCCATATAATCAGCCCTGGCCCGATCCTCTTCTGCTTTAGCCTGCCTGGTCCTGGAATCATACTTGGCCCTGAAGATCCAGGGGAGATTGATCTTACCCATAGCCATCCACCTGTTGGGGCCGATATGTACATCCCAATACTGGATCTCTACCATGAAATCAGGAAGATAGTTCTTTTTGGCAAGGGCCTTAGCTTTTTCGCTCCTTTCAATAGTGAAATTTGCTGCCATTAACTCTGGCTTTTCTCTAAGGGCCATCTGCTCTAACCCTTCTAATGTCATAGTAAAGGGCCTGAAGCTTGATTCTTCAGGCTGTCCCAAAAGACCTTCCGGTGAACGATTGAGCAGTCTATTTATCTCTGCCTGGATCGAGATCTTCTCTTGTTCCAGCAAGAGGAGGCTGTTGTGAAGCTTGGAAAGCTCGACCTGGGCCTTGAGGATGTCCTGCTGAGAAACCTGCCCTACTGCATATTTTTGTTCTGCAATCGTGATGAATTCTTCCAGTAGGGCCTGGTGTTCCAGGTGAAGGTCAATGGCTTTATGGATCAGAGAGAGTTGATAATATGATGATTTTACTTTAGACGCCACCTCACGAACCTTTGCCAGATACCCCTGCCCGCTTATATCCGCCTCTTTTGCCGAGATCTGGCCCTTTAGTTGCAGCTTGCCGGGAAACGGAAAGGCCTGTCCTATCCCATACCAGGTCTCATCGGCATTGCCGATATTAAAATTTGAAGGAATCGACCATTGGGTAATGCTAAACTGTGGATCCTCCAGGGATCGGGCCTGGGGGATCCCCTCTTTCATCGCCTCCCATTCCTGGCGTGCAGCTTCGATCTCAGGGCTTGACCTCATGGCCTCCTCCAATAGAGTCTCAAGGGATAATGGCTCCTGGGCAAATAGAGGGGTTAGGATCCAGGGACCAGCGATTAGAAATAAAATCAGAAGATACTTAGTGTATCTCATATAAGAATTAACCTCATTGTTATAAGTTCTGAGTATTAGATAAAAAAATTCAGAAGATTATTTAAACTAAATTGATTTAAAAGATGGGAATCAGAGGCGAAGGTTTTGATACTCTGTGAAGATATCTATCTTTTGCAGGATAACATCACTAAAAAAGGCATTAGCAATCCTCTGAATGAGGATTGCCCTGGCAGGATATAGGGCCTGATCCAGATCTGGAAGGGTAGATCCCTTTATCTCCCTTATATCCTGGGGTAGTTTGATATGGCTTTGAGCATGGGTAAACTCGGTTGAATAACAGGTCTCTTGTGTCTTATCCCCTTTTTGGCTCCCATTGGAAACGCATCCAGCCATCAGATCTTTATTAGAATCTATACTGACAGGGATGAGGCAGGCAAATATCGTTCCGCAAAAGAGGGTGATGATAGAAACCACGGTAATTAAGGCTGTAATCACTCTAACATTCTGCTTGTTCATGGCCATTTCCAAAGATCTATTTTAAATATATCATCTAAATATATCAATGTCAATTTATTGTGAACCGGTTAGAAGAGGAAATAAAATTAAGAATATGGTAAAATCCTTCAAAAGAGCAAAGGAGAATAAATATTGAGTCCAACTGTATTTAAAATAGGAAAATACCGGTTCCACTTTTTCTCTAAAGAAGAAAATAGAATTCATGTTCATATTATTTCTCCCGAAGGGGAAGCAAAGTTTTGGTTAGAGCCTACTATCGCATTAGTTAATTATTCCGGTTTTTCCAAAACCCAATTAAATTCTTTACAAAAAATTATTGAGGAACATAAAAATGAAATTATTAAAAAATGGAAAGAACATTTCAAAACCAGAAATAACTAATATTTCAGAACAT
This sequence comes from Nitrospirota bacterium, assembly GCA_016234185.1. Classification (GTDB taxonomy): domain Bacteria; phylum Nitrospirota; class Nitrospiria; order JACRHA01; family JACRHA01; genus JACRHA01. Next base: position 13,038 of record JACRHA010000035.1, on the reverse strand, counting down.
GGATTTTGGATATTTTTAAAAGAAAAAGAATACTTTGTTTCTTTTGATGAGTATCCATGGTTTAAAGATGCAAATATATCGTCAATAATCGATGTAGAAATAATTCATAATCATCATTTATACTGGCCAAAATTAGATGTGGATTTATCTACGGAAATTTTAGATAATCCGGGAAAATATCCTTTGACGTACAAATAAAATCTTCTAACCATCTAAATAGAGGGGATGGGTTGTATATTCATCAGGCACGGTGGTAATCACGATTGGTATCAGAATCAAGGAACTAAAATTTCTCAACCTATTCCGAGACACAACAAAATAAACTAAAATCTTGCCAAGCATATCATCAAAATGCTTTCAAAAAAATAGGCATAACACTTATAATGCATTAATTAGCTGATGGATTAAAAATAAAACAAATTGATGCTGTCTTGTAATACCTCCAAAACTTGACTCCATAATAAGCCTACTATATAATCCATACATTCATGGAATAGACTTAAAAGTATATGTTAGGACGTGAAATATCCACGTGCTGTAAGTTAATCTGACCGAAATATTATTTTTTAGGAACATACAGGTGTTAAAAAAACTCCCATTATTTGTAAGACATACATTCTACCATGACCTGAAGGCCGGTATGCTATTCGGCATATTCGGCGGCGCATTCCTCCCATTTATTGCAATTGTAGGGAGAAAGATAGGCGCTACCGAATTCCAGATTGCGCTTTTGATATCAGCGCCATATGTAGCCAACGCATTCTCCATCTTCTGGACAGAGGATATCTTCGGCAAGGGGAGGGTCTGGTACGCAGTCTGGTCCAATGTGATAGGTAGGGCTGTCCTTATTGCCATGCTCTTTGTCTATAGTCCGTTTAATTACACCATTATCATATTCTTGTATATGCTGGTAACAGCGATTGCCTTTCCTTCCTACGCCTCTGTTATGAAAACCAATTACCCTGAGAAGGAGCGGGGAAGGCTAATGGGCTACATTAGGATCGGGACCGCATGTCTCTGGATAGTCTCTTCCATGGCCTCAGGATGGATACTGGAAAAAGGGACAGACAATTATCGCTATATATTCCCGTTTGCCGCAATATTCGGCATATTATCCGCAATAGAATTCGGCAATATTAAGGTGAGGAGAGAAGGAAAGAAAAAGGAGGGCTTTGCTGCCTTTTCCCATATCACAGCGCCATTAAAAAATATGCCCTTCCGCACATTTCTGATTACTTATTCTATTTTCGAGTTTGGCCTCCTGTTGAGTCTGCCGTTATACCCATTGATACAGGTGGACAGGGCGCATATACCAAATCTGGCAGCAGGCGTCTTTGGAACCATATTTTCAGGTACATGGCTCATCGGCTTTTTCTTCTGGGGCCGCTTTATAGATAAGCATCCGCTCTCCAGTTTATTGTCGCTCCTTTTCCTGGTCTCAGCCACAATACCGTTTATCTATCTTCTGACATATAACCTCTGGTTCCTCTCCATTGCCCAAGGAATCTTAGGTTTTATTTCCTCAGCAATTGAACTGATCGGCTATGTTGTAATTACAAGGATGGCATCTCCAAAGGAGACGCCCCGATATATGGCACTGCACATTCTGTTAGGAGGTTTTCGTGGGGCAACTGCCCCATTTCTCGGCCCTATGATATTGAATGGTATAGGCGTAAAAACTGCCTTTGGAACTTCCATGGCCTTCATGGTTTCTGCGCTTATACTGGTAAATAGGTATAGATCTGTTTCGCTTTTTAAGTAAAAAAAGTAAAAGACTGACTCTATCCATCCTTGGACAATATTGCCCTTAATTCCTCTTCAAACTGGCTTGTATCCTTGAAGTCCTTATATACTGAGGCAAACCTTACATATGCAATCTTATCAAGGTCCATGAGCCGGTTCATCACCTCTTCTCCTATAATCGAACTTGGTATCTCTGTATCTCCCCTCTCAAGCAGCCTCTTCTCTATGTTGCCTGCAACCTCTTCGAGGGTCATGACACTTATGGGTCTCTTCTCGCAGGCCTTTTTAAGACCCTGGAGGATCTTCTGTCTGTCAAAAGTCTCCCGCCTCCCATCCTTTTTAATGACCATAAGGGACATCTCTTCAACCCTTTCATAGGTAGTAAACCTCTGCTTGCAGGAAAAACACTCCCTCCTCCTCCTTATAGCCTCCCCCTCCTTACTCAAACGGGAATCAACCACCTTGTCCTCGAGGGTGCTGCAGAAGGGACACTTCACCTTTTACTCCTTATTTTGGCTTAATTAGTCTATTCTTACAGGAAAGCGCCTGCAGATCCTGCCTACTTCCTTCTTCAGCCTCTTTTGTACTCCGCTGTCAGTTACATCTTCCAGGGCATCACTTATAAGGCCCGCTATTATCCTCATCTCCTTTTCCTTCATCCCCCTTGATGTAACTGTAGGCGTACCAAGCCGTATCCCGCTTGTCTTGGTGGGCGGTCTATTGTCGAATGGAATGGAATTCTTATTAATCGTAATACCCGCCCTCTCTAAGGCCGACTCCGCCTCATCCCCGCTTATGTCCTTATCAGTCAGGTCTATTAGCATCATGTGATTATCAGTACCCCCTGATATCACCTTGAATCCCATCTTGATCATAGCCCCTGCCAATGCCTGTGCGTTTGTCACAACCTGTGCCTGATACCGCTTAAAGGACTTTGTGCCCGCCTCCTTCAATGCAACGGCCTTTGCGGCAATAATATGCATAAGCGGGCCGCCCTGAATCCCCGGGAATATCGCCTTATCAATTGCCTTGGCATATTCGCCCCTGCACATGATTATCCCGCCCCTTGGACCCCTGAGGGTCTTATGAGTTGTGGTAGTGACAAAATCGGCATAGGGGATAGGGTTTGGATGTAACCCGGCTGCAACTAGACCGGCTATATGGGCCATATCCACTAAAAGATATGCCCCGACCTCATCGGCAATCTCCCTGAATCTCTTAAAATCCAGTACCCTTGAATAGGCGCTTGCTCCGGCAATTATCATCCTTGGTCTGTATTCTTTGGCAAGGGTCAGGACCTTATCATAATCAATAAGGCCAGAGATCTTGTCCACCCCATAGAAACATGTCCTGTAAAGACTTCCAGAGAAGCTTACCGCGCTCCCATGGGTAAGATGGCCTCCATGGGCAAGATCCATCCCCATTATGGTATCGCCGGGCTTGAGAACTGAAAAATATACGGCCATATTTGCCTGGGACCCTGAATGGGGCTGGACATTCACATGCTCAGCGCCAAATAAGGCCTTTGTCCTCTCAATGGCAATAGATTCAACAATATCTACGTATTGACAGCCGCCATAATACCTCTTGCCCGGATAACCTTCCGCATACTTGTTTGTAAGTATAGACCCTGAGGCCTCAAGTACTGCCCTGCTCGCATAATTCTCCGAGGCAACAAGGATGATCTGCTCCAATTCCCTCTTTGCCTCAAGTTTTATGGCCTTATATATTTTAGGGTCTTTCTTGCTCAGTATCGACATATTGAATCTATTTTGCCTCTCTCTGCTTCATTAATCTTTCTTCGATCTCGTTGATCTTCTCTACCCTTCTCGTATGCCTGCCCCCTTCAAAATCGGTCTTAAGCCATATCTTTACTATATCCAGAGCTAACTTGTAATCAAGCACCCTCTCTCCAAGCACCAGGACATTTGAGTCATTGTGCAACCTGCTTATCTTTGCCGTAAATGTATCATAGCAGAGGGCTGCCCTTACACCGGGAAATTTGTTCGCCACAATAGACATGCCTATCCCCGTACCACATATTAGTATCCCCCTGCCGGCCTTTCCATCTGAAACAGCTTCAGCTACCCTTATACCGTAATCAGGGTAGTCTACAGGGTCCTTATTGTCTGTACCCAGATCGTCAACCTTAATAGACATACCATCAAGAAGTTTTATTATCTTCTCCTTGAGGTCAACTCCGGCATGGTCAGAGGCAATTGCGATATTCATTAAGATCTCCAAAAAGGATTCAAAATAGTAGCCAATCCTATAATTTTTGTCAAGGCTAATAAAGTCGGTTTGACAGTTTGACACCCTGATTTTATTACATGTAGAATCTCGTAATGAAACGGATGTTGATTTTTGTATTGCTCATGTTGGTAGCTATGTTCTCCCCTGTCTTCTCCGCTTGCCTGCAGAATAATCCTAATCTCATGGCCTCTGTATTACCTCCCGCGTCGCCATACCAGGATATAGATGAAATCGAAGATGGGAAGATTGTGCATCTTCCTACCGGGATCGAGGTCCCGGAAGAGAGGCTATTGGATATTCTGGCAACGGCCCGGATAATCTATGTGGGAGAGGCCCACGATAGCCTGGCGGATCACCAGATTCAGCTGGCCATATTAAAAGGGCTCTGGAAGCGCTTTCCGGGAAGGGTGGCTGTCGGTATGGAGATGTTCCGGAGGCCTGTTCAAGCCGACTTAGACCGCTGGATAGGAGGCGGGATGGAGGATAAAGAATTTCAAAAGATCTGGTATGAAAACTGGGGAATAGATGATGGGTATTATAAGGCCCTCCTCTTGTTTATCCGGGAAAATAAGATCCCTCTGATAGCACTGAATGCCTCAAGGGAGATGGAAACCAAGATAAAAACAAAAGGGTTTAAAGGGCTTTCGCCGGAAGACCAAAAGGAGATGCCAGATGTTGACCCTGACGATCCACACCATCGCAAGGCGCTTATGGCCATCTACAAAGGACATAGTAACGATACGACGGGTTTTGAGACTTTTTACGAAACTATGCTCCTATGGGATGAGACGATGGCGGAGACGGTTGCAAGGTACCTTAAATCTCCCGGAGGGGTAGATAAAAAGTTAGTTGTCTTTGCCGGAGGTTTTCATGTGAACTATGGCTTTGGCATCCCGAGAAGGGTGTTTAGGCGCCTTCCGGTGCCATACCAGATTGTACTCCCTCACGCAAAAGATACACCGACGGAGCAGAGGATGATGGATGTTAAACTCCCTGATCTCCCTCTTTTATTGGCCGACTATATATGGGCGGTAAAATACCGGGAGCTTGAGGACAAAAAGGTTGCACTCGGCGTTCAGATTGAACAATCTCAGGCCGGGGTCCGGATTATCAGCGTCTCCCCTAAATCCGCAGCAGATGAGGCCGGGATCACGGCAGGGGATATCATAGTATCCTTTGATGGCCAGGAGATAAAGGAGCCCTTTGACCTTACCTATGCTGTTAAACAGAAACGACCTGGAGATCGGATCAAGGTTAAAATCATACGCTCCGGAAATGAGATCGATACTGAGGTAGCAATGAAGCCAACCTTAAGTCAGTAGAGACCCCCCTTGGGGTTTAGACTGAAGGCTGAAGGGGGTTAGGCTTCCTTACTTCAGCCTTCTTTGCTATTTAAGTCCCCTATTGCCTGCCATCCAATTACCTTTTCCAATAAGGATAAGATGCTTAAATGCCAATATAATATGAGAATTCCGGCAGATGGGCTTGAGATTCTTGCAAAAATAGACGATAAATATAATAAGAAAATATTATGATTACGAATTTATGGTACAAGGCAGGAATGAATAAAGGGATGCAGGATGAGCCTTAAAGGAAAGATACTGTATAAATTTGGCGGTGTCATTCTCCTTTTGCTGGCCATCCACTTAATTGTCGTCATCATAGGTCTTTATACGTCGAAGAGACTCTCCGGGGATGCCGCAGAGATAAATTACGCCGGAAGCGTAAGGATGCGCTCTTTTAAGATCGGATTTCTTCTTGATAGGATGGAAACTGCCTCTGAAAAAGAGAGACCGATGTTAAAAAAAGAGATAGAAGAGGAGAGGGGTCTTGTTAAGGAGGTACTCTATGGCCTCAGGGATGGAAACCCCAAATATGGGCTCCCTGGAGAGAAGAACAAGAAGATCCTGAACCAGTTGAATATGATTATAAGGGAGTGGGAAGAGGTTATCTCCCCCTTGATTAAGAGGGTCATTGATGTAGAAACCCCTGATGAAGCCAGGACACTGATATCCAGATATAATGATAATGTTGTTGCTTATGTATCCTCGGTTGATAAGACCGTTCGCCTTTTTGAATCAGGGTCAGAAAAGAAATTGGACATCCTTAGGCTTGCCCATTATCTCCTTCTGATCCCGGCCGTAATTGTCAGCTTATTTGCCATTTTTATGATATTTTTCTTGATAGAAAAACCGGTCAGGTCCTTTGTCTTGAACATGAAGAGGGTAGAAAGAGGGGATCTTGATGCAAGGATCGAGATTAAATCATGTGATGAGTTTAGTTTTATGGCGGATGTCTTTAACCAGATGATCTCCGAGCTTAAAAGGTCTCATAGGGCGCTCGAGACCTCGGCAATTACCGATAGCCTTACAGGAATACTCAATTATAGAGGCTTCCAAGGCCGCCTGGGGGATGAGTTCAAAAGGATAGCAAGGTCCCGTGAATCACTATCGCTCATCATAGCCGATATAGATAATTTTAAGGATATAAATGATACCCATGGACACCCTGGAGGGGATCTTCTCTTAAAGAAGGTCGCTATAATCCTGACCCAGGTAGCCAGAGAGATAGATATAATTGCAAGATACGGGGGAGATGAGTTCCTGGTCCTCCTTGTGAATACCGGAAAGGAACAGGCCATAACTACAGCGGAAAGGATAAGAAAGACAGTCGAGGAAATGGCGCTTGGGTTCGGAGAAAAGAGATCATACATAACATTGAGCCTCGGTATAGCAACTACCCCCATGGATACCAGGGAAAAAGAAGAACTAATAGAATTGGCAGATAAGGCATTATATCATGCAAAAAAGGGCGGAAAAAATCAGACCAGGCATTATAGTGAAATATAATTCTTTTGTTCGGGTTCAACCTTAAAGTAAGTTGCTGTTTCAAGGAGATATTGGCAGTTTTAATGCCCCTCAGAATCCTGGACCGAATCGATCATCTCCCCCTGTTTTTTCTGACTATCTTCGAGCTTCTTGACCTGTTCCCTGGCCCTGTTGATCGGGGCAGGGCTTGGCAGGTAGGGTTCGACTGCCCTTTCAAATGAACCTGGCGAAGGACCTTCTTTCTTTTCGATAAAGAGGCTGTAAATAACAGCCCCCAGAATCGATATTAGGAGGAGACCGATGAAGATACGAAGGATACGGCCTGCCACAAACCTCTGAACAAGAAATACCAAGACCACAAAAGATATCAGGGCCAAAACAATTTTTAATGCGGGATAGTCTACCATTGAGATCAAATCGATATCCTTTTATTTAAAGGTTAGAGAATTATTGCCAGCAAATTTCAACAGCAGGACCAAGACTTACATAGCTAATATATAAAGTATACCATATTATTTTCCGGGCATTGATAGTTTAATTGCCAACCCAGTCAGGTCTATGATATAAAAAAAGGTATGCTCAAAAAAATAATCAGGTGCTAGAGGTAATATAAATGGATGAAGATGTTATCTCCAAGATAGTGAAGGATTTAGAGTCCGGGGGGGCGGCCCCTGCTTCTGTAACGGATATCCTGGGCCAGGTAGGCGATCAGATAGAGAGGGTCAGAAAAAGGCTCAGCCGGATCTCTCACAAAATGGCCGTGATGTCCGGCAAGGGAGGCGTTGGTAAGTCTTCGGTGACAATAAACCTGGCGCTTGCCTTTGCAAAGAAGGGATTTAAGGTCGGGATCCTGGATGCAGATATCAGCGGACCTTCCATACCCAAGATGCTCGGGGTAGGCGGAAGAACTATTAATATCACCCCTGAAGGGGCGATGCCTGCTGTCTCCCACCTTGGCATAAAAGTCGCCTCCATGGACCTGATGCTGGCAGGTGCTGACACACCGGTAGCATGGAAGGGGACATGGCAGGACTCTGCAGTCTGGAGAGGGGCATTGGAGATGGGGGTGATCAGGGAGCTCCTGGCAGATGTCGTATGGGGCGATCTTGACCTGCTCCTGATAGATATGCCTCCGGCATCAAGTGACAAACCTCCTATTATTGCCAATCTTATTCCAGATCTGGATGGGGCCATCATGGTAACCATCCCGACAGAGGTGTCACAGTATATTGTAAGAAAATCTGTCACCTTCGCCGTTAAAGAGCTTAAGATACCGATCGTTGGCCTGATTGAGAATATGAAATCCTTTATATGTCCTGAATGCGGGCATAAATCGGGGCTGTTTAGTCCTGTGGTGAGCTTGGTCGAACCAGAAGGGTCTACAAAGGAGACCAGTGGTGAGCTTGGTCGAACCATGGGCATACCTGTTATAGGTGAGATCCCCTTCGATTCGAGGATGTCCAGATCCGCTGACAGGGGATTGCCATTTATTATTGAATTTCCTGATGCGTCTGCATCATTATCCTTTATTTCAATAGCCGATAAGATTATTGACCAATTTCTTAATAAGGAGACACGTCAATGAAGTTTATATGCATGAAATGCAACGATTTTATGGATTATGAGGACCAGGAGAAGGTGGCTGATCAGAGGCTAGGTCTTGTCTTCTCATGCAAAAAATGCAGCAGTTCCTTTGCAATGGTGACAAACTCCGGGGAGACACAGCTTGTCCATGCCTTAGGAATTCAGATAGGCGGGAGGTCCGGGCCTGCCCAGCCCCTTGAGCTGACAAGGGATTCCCTGAAAGAGGATGTGAAATCAGTTGGCCCCATCTGGACAGAGGAGGCAGAAAAGAGGATTTTAAATGTGCCCTCCTTTGCAAGGCAAATGGCAAGGAAAGGGATAGAGGATTATGCAAGGGAGAAAGGCTCAAGGGAGATAAACGGAAAAATTATGGACGAATACAGGGAAAAGGTCGGGATGTAGATCCGGGTAGACCCCCTAATTCTGCTTTGCAAAACGGTCAATTTATTGTCCTTTAGGACAAAAAATTAGCCAGATCTTCCGTTTCATTAAAATTCAAAGTAATTCCTTGAAGATATATCCATTACAGGGTTAATTTTCTAGCCTCTTCCATTGTAATTGTTTAATCTACCCCCAGTAAAATCAAGAAGTTAAAAGATAGCCCCTCCTGGCATCCTGTTTGCTTTATATAATGGTCTGTGTACTTAGTCATAAGGAGGATAACTATGAAAAGATTTATGTTTCTCTTTCTATTGGTTCTATTATTTGCAAATAATTCTGTCTTAGCTCAAGAGCCCTTCTTTTTCTATTATGGAGGAGAAAGGCAGGAGTTAAAGGTCTCGACCTCTCATGTTGCGATTCATTTTCAGGAAGGAATGGCAGATAGAGAGATACCATTTATCAAACGGGAGAGGGGGGAGATAAATTCGGTCCGCCAACCTCTTACGGCACCGGACTTTCTTCTGATTAACCTGAATCCTGGTCTTTTACAAGGAAATGTATTGAGTCTACTACAGGACCTTAAGCGGCGGCCTGAAATCAAGTTCGTAAGTCCTGTCTTTACTTATGGAAACGGATTGATTATTCTTACAGACGAGATTTTAGTCGAATTTAAAGAATCAACGCAAAGTGATTTAATCGAGAAGTTAAACCAGGAGAATCGAATGACACATAAAGGCCTTATACCTTTTAGCGATACAGAAATAATAACTGCCGATGATGGAGATCCCGATCGGGCCCTTGCAGTGGCGAATCTCTACTCGGAATCTGGCCTCGTAGAATTTGCAGAGCCTAATTTTGTGAAAGTATTAAAACCTCTCAGAACCGTCCCTAATGATCCATACTTTCCGAGCCAATGGAATCTGGACTACAATGTAAGCTGGCGGGCGGATATCAATGCTCCTGAGGGATGGGATATAAATCGTGGTTCGACAAGTGTTATTATTGCTATTCTGGATATGGGAGTTGATCTAAATCAGTGGGATCTCAAAGATAACCTTGTCGGAGGTTATGATGCCACCTCTGGCCAACTAGGTGGGTGGGCAAACTGGTGGGACTGGCATGGAACAGCCGTAGCTGGGATTGCAGCAGCCAGGACAAATAATAGTACAGGAGTCTCAGGTGTTTGTTGGTATTGCAAGATTATGCCTGTCAGAGTGATGTATGATCCTTGCTATGGTGATAATGATGGGTATTGCGATGTCGTAACTGGTTCAAGTTGGCTTGCTGCTGGAACAGATTGGGCTTGGCAGCATGGAGCTTCAGTGTTGAATATGAGTTATGGAGGATCCACAGCGTCTGCTGCTGAAGACGCTGCCATTAATCGTGCCAGAACCCAGGGAAGAGGGGGTAAGGGTTCTGTCTTAGTAGCAGGCTCAGGCAATGGCAATGTTCTTGGGGTCCTTCATCCTGCAAGAAATTCGCAGGTCATTGCCGTAGGTGCTACCAATCCATGTGGCGGACGTAAGACAAAGACCGCTTGTAGCGGATTGGATGGGGAATACTGGTGGGGGAGCAACTACGGGCCCGAGCTGGATGTAGTAGCGCCTGGTGTGTATATCTATACCACAGATAACCTTGGCAGCGGAGGCTGTAGTTCAGCAGCAGGCGGTTACTATTGGGCTGGTAATGACTATTGCAAGAATTTTGATGGGACTTCTGCTGCTACGCCTCATGTTGCAGGTCTTGCTGGCTTGATCATTTCAAAAAACTTGACACGCACTGCGACCCAGGTAGAAGATATAATAAAAAGCACAGCCTTCGATATCTCCCCGGCTGGGTTTGATATCGAAACAGGGTATGGGTTGATTGATGTCCTTAAGGCCCTTCAGCAATAGAATAAAATACACAGGAACGATCATTCTATTCTGGTCGTTCCTTGCTTACCCCGCTTTTTGTAAGGGACAGACCATTGAACCTTTTAGACCTGGAATTGATGATGCAAAGTGGGTAGAGATTCAGGTGGCCGACTCATCGATTAAGGTCTTTGGGTCTTTGCCCACCCCAGATCGACATTATATTATTATATCTCATGCAGAGCAGGCTGGTAGCATGATCACGATCAGAGCACAAGCAGTTGAAAAACCATCCAGTGGCAAGACGATTATGATGCCAGCTTTTAGACGTTTTTTTCACCTGATCCCAGCCCCTCCCGGGGTATACACAGTCATGGTTTACTATACCGTATTAGGTCAAGAAAGGCTGATTAAGAATCAAACTGTAGCCATTCTTCCGGCTAAATAGAGATCATGTATGATTGCTTCCTATAAGCAACAATTAGATCGATCGATGTCTATAAGGCTCAATTGTAGTAAAATAAATAGGTTCCTTGTCATATTGTCGATCACCATCCTTATCTCTTTTGCTGAAGGGCAGACTATTGAGCCTTTTAGACCAGGGATAGACGATGCAGACTGGGTAGGGGTTCAGGCAGGCGATTCATTCATAAGAGTGTTTGGGACGGTGCCTACCCCAAATCCATGCAATAAACTGTCAGCCCAGGTAGAGAGGGGAGACAGCCTAATTACCATCCTATTAACGACGTTCAGGATAGGTGGTGGGTGTACGCAATCTCCAGAGCCGCAACGATTCTCTCAAACGATCTCCGGGCTTTCTCCAGGGGTCTATTCAGTAAAAGTGATTTATTTTGGAAGAACAATAAAGGAACAATCTGTTGCTATATTACCAACGAAATAAAGAATTATATAGGAGGAGCAAGGATAACGAGACTGGGTACGGGCTGATTGATGTCTATAAAGCCCTTCAACAACCGTAGGATATAAACATGAAGATAAAAATTGTTTATTTAATTATTCTGGCGTCGGCCCTTCTTTTTGGGGGGCCGGCGACTGCTCAAACCTTTGTGACTATAGATGTAAAGGATTCAACCGTTACGATTTCCGGAAGTGTGATGGTGGTAGGCAGCGGTACTCAGGTGATTTCATTTGTTGAGGTGGGTAAGAACAGCATCATCGTAACAATTGAAACTGTCGCACATAACGGCCACGAGGATCCGGCTCGGGTGAGCAGGAGGTTTTCTAAGGTGATTGAAGGGGTTGCGCAAGGAACTTACGTTGTGAAGGTTTACTACGGATGGCTTGTGCGGGAAGAAACTATTGAGGTGAAGGATAGCAAATACGGCTCACAATAGGTAGGGAAATATGGGCCCCATTAGCGAGATGATAAAGATTCAAACTGTAGCCATTCTTCATACTAAATAGAGATCATACAGATTGCTTCCTTCTAGAGTAGAAATATTGGTCAGCACTTGACAGGCTGTTGAAAAAGACCTATCTGTCATTACGAGACACGATTCTTGCAACAATATTTGAGGTCATGGACGAATACAGGGAAAAGGTCGGGATGTAGATCCGGGTAAGAAATCCCGGCAGACCCCATAATTCCGCTTCGCAAAACGGTCAATTTGTTGTCCTTTAGGGCAATAAATTAGCCAAATCTTCCATTTCGTTAAAATTCAAAGTAATTCCTTGAAGATATATCCATGATAGGGACAATTTTCCAGCCGAGTCTATTTTTATAATCATGGAATATAGCTTATAAATCAAACTGTTAGCATTAGCTTCTCTTGGCACAAAGTTTGCTTTTATTCGTAAAGGCCCTCTCCCCTGCCAGCGGGGGAAAGGGACTCCGATTACCTAGACATTCACATGGGGAAGGGGTTCACTTTACAAAAAGTAATAGCAGAGGAGCAAGGAAATATGAAATAAAAAATCTGTTTTGCTTATCTATACTGAAAGGAGGTGATAGATATAAGGCGATGTTTACAAGAGTTGAAATAAAAAATAGGATTTATGCTGTCAGTTTCTGTCAACTTGAGACTTAAGATCTAAAAGGAGGTTCAGATATGAGATATATACAAAGAAGTAAGTTGCTTTTAATCTTATGCTTGTCTTTTGCCTTTTTTATAGAGTTTCCAAAGGAGGGATATTCTACCACCTACGCCATCCATGCGGACAGGGCAGCCCTAAATCAGGAGATCTATAACTATGTAGATGTACTAAATGAACCGATCGATTCCATGTATTACTATGTGAATGGCAGTTTAGTTGCCTCAAGCGGCCCTATCAACAATAAGAGGTTTCTCTTCTCGCATGTTTTTAGTTACGTGGGGAATCAGAGCTTTTACGTGCAGATTGTCCTTCCTGGTGGTACAACAAGGGAGTATAGCTGG
>JACRHA010000027.1 GCA_016234185.1 Nitrospirota bacterium | reverse complement strand
ATGTTAATTGTTATATCTATAGCCCCCTTCCTTTCGACATTTGGAGATAAGGCAGCTATTTTCGGGGTGAAACCTGATATCGGACTTGTCACAGTATACCTTATCGGTTTTTTGTACGGCGAAATGGATGGTCTGATAATGGGGATCCTTATCGGTTTTGTCATGGATTCATTCGCGCCAAATCAGCTTGGTATTAACCTTCTTACTAAATCCCTGACAGGCTTTTTAGCCGGTTATCTCGGCAGGGTTATCTTAAATCCGCTCTTTAATCCCGGTATCATTATGACCTTATCCCTTCTGTCCGGGTTTCTGACGCTTTCAATTCTGCAGATTACAACAGGGAGGATCATTGTCTCCGATGCAATTACAGGGATCGTCTTGCCTCAGGCCGTCTACGATGCCCTGATAGGGTTTTTTATCTCTGTAATTTTCTTAGAAAAGATTGAGAGGGGAAGTTCTTTGAGGATATAGCCGGATGGTCTGGTCGTTTTATCATAAAGAGGATCTTGGGCAGATTCAGAAGAGGATCTCTTTCCTCTATCCGGTCGTGATAAGCATCTTTGTCCTTCTGCTCCTTAGGGTATGGTTCCTTCAGATAATAAAGGGGGACTACTATAAGGACTTGTCAGAAAATAACAGGATGCGGACTGTCTACCTGAACCCGCAGAGGGGGCTGATATACGACAGGAACGGGAAGATCGTAGTAAACAACGCACCGGGTTTTAGTCTCTATCTCGTGCCGGAGGATATCAGAAACAGGAATGATACGATCAACGCTCTTGGCTCCATACTGGAGATGGAACCGGGTGAGATAGAGATGCAACTAAATACAAAGCGGAATCAGCCTTCATACCTCCCGGTGAAGATAAAGGGAAACCTTTCGATGCGGGAGGTCGCCATGCTTGAGACCCACAAGATGGAGCTGCCCGGGATAAGGATAGGGGCTGAATCTCAGAGAAACTATCCCCATGGAGTCTTCGCAGCGCACCTTGTAGGCTATGTAGGAGAGGTTTCATCGGCACAGTTGAAGGAGAGCGGACTAGAAGACCTTATTCCATCTTCGATAGTGGGCCATTATGGCGTGGAAAAAAGGTATGACTCTGCTCTGCGCGGTAAGATGGGAAAGAAGATCGTCGAGGTGGATGCGATCGGACGGGAGACAAATATGCTGCGCATTGATCAACCCACTCCGGGCGATGATATCTATCTTACGATCGATCTTGATCTGCAAAAAGAGGCTGAAGATGCCTTTGGTGTTGAGGCCGGCGCCCTTGTCGCGATGGATCCTGATAACGGGGAGATACTTGCCATGGTAAGTCATCCTGCCTTTAATCCAAACACCTTGTCTCATGGGGTTACGCAGGCGGAATGGGAGAAGGTCTCCAGGGATCCGGGCCACATCCTTATGAACCGGGCCATCCAGGGAGAGTATCCGCCTGGTTCAACCTTCAAGATAGTCGTGGCCTCTTCTGCCCTTGAATTAAAGGATATAACGCCTGCCTCCAATATATACTGCAGGGGAGGTCTCTATTTTGGCAATAGGACCTTTAAGGACTGGAAGAGGGGCGGGCATGGTTCCGTAGACATCCACAGGGCTATAGTAGAGTCATGTGATGTCTTTTTTTATGAAATTGGGAGAAAGGTTGGTATTGACGGCATATCAGGGTTTGCAAGGATGTATGGACTCGGGGAGAAGACGGGGATCGACCTCTTCGGCGAAAGGAAGGGTCTTATCCCGACAACACAATGGAAGATGGGGGTATTGGGAGAACCATGGTTTCCGGGAGAGACCCTTTCTATCTCTATCGGACAGGGATATACAACTGTTACACCGCTTCAGATGGCAAATATGTTGAGCAGCGTAGTTAATCCTGACAGGAGATTCCGTCCCCATATCATAAAGGGGGTCAGAGAGAGGGGTTCCCTGGAGGTAAAGGAGTTTACGCCGGAGGTAATGGACCGGCTGAATGTCAGCCCTCAGGCGCTTGAGATTATAAAGGATGCCTTAAAGGGTGTTGTAAATGAACCCTACGGAACGGCTGCTCGTGCCAGGTCTGCCTTTTTCAAGATAGCAGGAAAGACCGGAACCGCCCAGGTGGTAGGGGATAAACATACTAAGATCAAGGGTGATACCCCGAAGGAGTTGCAGGATCATGCCTGGTTTATTGCATATGCCCCTGCGGAGGACCCGAAGATAGCAGTGGCCGTGCTTGTAGAGCATGGCGGTCAT
>JACRHA010000032.1 GCA_016234185.1 Nitrospirota bacterium | reverse complement strand
GATTTTGCTCCAGCGTCTGAAACTGCCTCTGCCCAACAGACCGAAGATTATTGAAAATGTAGTGCCGACTTTGGCCGACTGAGTGAGCTAACTTATTGATTTGCAAAAATTTTGAATCTCAAACTGCGGAAGATGGGCTAAGGTGCAAGCGGAGAGTTATACAAGCTCTTTTTTGAAGGTCGGCAATTGCCGCCTTAATGGGTTATAATCTCTCCGCTTACGCTTTAAGAACTCAGGTTTTATCTATGCAGCCTCCTTTAACTGTTGTGTTTTTGAATACTGAGCTATGTACACGCTATGATCGCGAACAAGCGCAAAAATTATACTGAGCAGCTTACGGGATATGGCAATCAATGCCTTTATCTTTGGCATCCCCTTTTCAATATGACGCCAGTATTGCGTATGCAGTATCCCGCCTTTTCTGACAACATTTATAGAGGCAAAAAACAGAAGTTTCCTCAAAAGTGGGCGTCCTCTTTTGGAAATTCGCCTCTTTCCTTTGTGCTTGCCGGAGCTAATCTCAAAAAGGTCCAGTCCGGCATGTTTGATCACCTCGGCTATCGTTCCATATTTCTTAAAATCACCCATCTCACCAATAAGACCGGCTGCCGTAATCTCACCGATCCCCTTCATCGAAAGGATGCATCGACTGTAAGGAACATCCTTCAGGTGCAAGCTCATATGTCTTTTAAGCTCTTTGGCGAAGCTCTCAATGCTCTCTATGGTAGAAATGCTCTCCTTTATCTCAAGAACAATACTCTCTCGGCCTTCTATAAGCCCTATAGATTCCCCAGCCGCCTGATACAATGCTTCAGCTCTTTCTTTACCCAGTCTGCCCCTGCTTACTTTCTTAAGTATCTCAGTCAGAAGCTCTACTCCCGCGTCCACAGAATCCTGAGGCCGAGGATAGTTTTTCAAAATATACTGAGTGCTTTTTGTGGTTATATCTTTCATAACCGCCATGAACTCTGGAAAAATAAGAAAAACCAAATCCTGAAGCTGACTCATAAGCATACTCATTCTCTGTATGCTTCTTTCCCTGGCCTGTGTCAACCTGCGCAGTTCCGCCACTGTGCCTTCAGGAATTATTACAGTGAGCGCATGTCCAAGCTCTACGATATCGGCAATAACCTTGGGATCTTTCTGATCTGTCTTGTTCGGAGAATTCCCCTCAAGTTCTTTCAGTCTCTTCGTATGCAAAGGATTTACCTGCACAAGACGCACATTGTGCCTCCTCAAAAAGTGCAACAGTGGTTCAGCATAAGGACCTGTGGATTCAAATCCCACTACTACATCCGTAAGGTTACGGGATCTCTTAGCGTCGAACACCCATTGCCACATCTCTTCAAAGCCCTTCCTACTGCTACAGAACTCAAAAGTCTTCCCATCGGTACCATCAGGAAACCTGTAATATCCCGTATGTTTCACCTTTCCTATATCCACTGTCACAAGAAGCGTTTTCTCACTTATCCTTTTGAGTTTCTTTGTGATACTATTTCCCATGGCTATACTCCTTTCTTTAAGTTGGTTTTTACCAACTGGCTATTGTCTGCAAAAAGGAGTATAGCCTTTTTTAAGCTTTCCCTTCCTCTCTGTAATATAGCAAGCTCTTTTCCAAAGAGGGGAAAAAGGGTTTCCCCCTTAGAAGCACAGCGAGCGGAGTCGAGCGTAGGGAGGGGGAGGCTCCATCCGGCTATGCCGGTGGAGGGGGACGGTCGCTCCCCTGCAACTGATCAAGGGGGATTTTAAATTAAATTGCACATTCCGCTAATATGTAACAATAATTATTACGTCTGCTATAGTTTTCAATCATTTCATGCCCCGTCACGGTTCTTCGAATATGTCGGGACATAGACATTACGGCATAAGTTGTTCCTGGAATATCTTTATGTTTTGCTCGAAGAATTTTTTCACCCTTACCCACTCCCAATCCTCACCTTTTACAATTAACATTGGTGATGGTTCGCTCTCGGCATCCTCGAAAAATGTAATACTTTTTAAAACATGGTACATGTTAATGCCCGATGAAGAGAACCTTGACTTAAAGATATCGCATGCCTCCGTAATGGATAATCTCATCTGCAACACCGCATAAAGGTCATAAAAATCCTTTTTTGTCCCCCTCTGTGATATAGCCTTAAACTTTTCAGCGACTATATCCTTCCAGTCAGCGATCTTCAGGCCCCGCCAGGGAATCGGTTGATAGATAAGAGGCTGTTTGTAATAGAGGAATGAAAGCTTCACCTTTTTAAGTTCGCAGTGGATCGTCCCTTCCCTTACAAGAAAGATCTTCTCAGGAGACAAGCGCTCTAAAATGATATCTGCGTTAAAGATCTCTTGCGAGAAAAATCTAAGTCGACTGATCTTCTATGGCCTAATTGAAGCGCCAGTCCTGTCCCGTCGGCCAGATAAAAATCGCCTAGCTTTGATGCAAGGTTATTCACTACTCCAATGACTTCTTCTGGTAGTACGCTCTCAAACATGCAATCTCCATTGGTGGTATATTGAAATAAATAGCCCAGAATTTGCCGGTCTGGGGCATTAATACACGACTTTTTCTTACTACTTCAATAAGTTTTTTATCAGGATATATTTCCCTTAATAACTTAATGTCCTTTTCATCGCCATAGTCCAGTATCCGGGCGATAATATAGCTTGCATTCCTTTCTATGTCTATTTTATCCGCATCCCAAAAGAGGACAGGATTGAAGACCTCCTTCGGATCTGTTTTATTTTGCCTTTCTGCCTTCATCTTGCACTCTAAACGCCTCCATCGATAAGGTTTAGTTTAAAATAACACTATCGATAGGCCTGGTCAATATCCTGGACTGGCTAATGAGCCTACATAAAAAGTCTAAAATGAAATCAATTACCAGAAGGCATACCAAGGAATGATATTACATAGATTACCGCAAAGAATAATATCATCCCGATATAGATCGGCAATGTCCTCCTCTTTGGCAGGTTCTTATGTTCTGATTTCTTATAGATCCTGAGAAGAAGGTATATACTCTCTGCCGCACCAAAGATAACAAGGAGTACCTGTAGTATCTCCACCCATGTCTGACCTTTTACGCCTATAGGCGAGAATAATATCCTGAGTCCTATCCTTTCCATGGCAATATTACCGATCTTTGGCAAATATAAGACAAGTTCCTTCCCGTAGAGGGCTATATGTCCAAGCAAAGCAAGAGGCATGAAAGAGTAAGGCAGATTGGTAAGGTACTCCTTTATCCCCTCTTTAGACCATCTGTTGATCAATAGGTCTAAGGAGATAATCAACAGAAAAGGGAGGGTCATTGCCCCGATGAATAGTAATGCGTAGAGGCTATTTGGGTTAATCCTTATTATGTTATTTATGTATGTAAACAGGGGTGATGTCCTCGAAAGCATGGAGCCGTTCTCTACCAATAAAATCCCTGCCAGGGCAGAGGCAAGGAATGAAAAGGGGAGGCTGAATATATCTATGTCCTCTACCCCCGTAGTCGGAAGGTGGAGGGAAAGGCGAAGCGAGTTGTGCCTGCATGTCCTGACGCAGCTGCCACAAAGGGTGCAGTTCTGGCTGTTCTCAACCCCATAGGGATGAAGTAGCATCGGACACCCCTCCATCTCATCCCTCCCAAGATAACAGTCGTGTGTTGTGCACTGACTCAAACAGAGCTTTCTATTCGCCTTTATCGTTACAAAGGACGCAAGGGAATAGATCCCTAATAATCCGCCAAGCGGGCATATGTACCGGCACCAGACCCTCTTATCATAAAGGATTGAAGATACTATGGCCCCGATCAGTATAAATAGTATAAGCAGTCCGGTAAAAAGTGGAACCGCAGGCATCACAGTAATGCCTTCCGCAAAAAGCACAAGGAGTATCAATCCGACAAGGTATCTCTCGCTCTTCTTGCCCACATCGTTTGGTATCGGAATCTTCTTCTTTTTTATCCTTTTCAGAAGATCCCCGAAACTTGAAAATGGACACACAGTACACCATATCCTCCCTATAGAGAAGGCAGACACAAAAAGGCCGAACCAACCGAAAGACCATAGGATGATATTTGAGAGACTATAGCCAGTCCCATTGTGCAAGATAAGGGTGTAGATTATATAAAACATCAATATTATGGCTGTGATCTGGACCCCCTTTTGAAGGCGAGTTGTATAGAAAAACCTTTTTATTGGTTCCATAGAAAACAGATTAAATTCCCACCTCTTCTCCACCCTGGGGATGCCGAAGAATATCTGATTGGAGAGTATCGTGCCCTCATTGGCAAGGATTACCGCCCTTCTTAAGACGTTCTCAAGCTCAAGGACATTCCCAGGCCAGTCATAACTCAAAAGCCTCTCCATGGCGTTCCCTGATATCTCCATGATCCCTTTATGGAGTTCGTCATCGATATTTTTCAAAAGGTGTGTGGAAAGGACAGGGATATCCTTCCGCATCTTCCTGAGAGGTACCATAGAGAATGAATTGGCCGATAGAAGATCATAAAGATCCTTGTTCAGGTCTACCCTGTCATCAGCCTTTGTGTCTCCATTAACAGTGGCAATAACCCTGGTGTTTGAGTAGATCGTATCATGCCCGTGCACCCGGACAAACCGCCCGTCGTTCAGAAACTTGTAGATGGCTATCTGATTGGCCTGATTAAGCGACTCTATATTTCTTAAGAGGATAGTCCCGCCATGGGCCAACTCAAGAAAACCGAACGCAATCTCACCCGACGATGGATCCCTATCATCACCAAAGAGCTCTTCGCCCCACGATTCCTTTCGGAATGATTCACAGTCGACTGTTATAAATGGCCCCTTTGCCCTCCTGCTCCTTCTATGGATCAGCGATGCGAGGAGATTCTTTCCCGTCCCCTCTTCTCCTTTTAAGAGGGCATGCCCGTCATCCTTTGCATTCAGATCTATAAATCTGTTTATACCCCTCACATAACTTGTTTCACCTACAAAATGATCAAGCCCGCCCAGTTTTGAACTTGAAACTCCGGTGGCTGCAAATATCCTCTTCCGCAATCTGAAGTTTGAGATAGCCATGGCTATATGATTGGCAATAATACCCATGCTCTGAATATCATTGTATGAATAGTCCCTGTAGTTCACATTAGCCAGGTTAAGTGCGCCTATGCATTTCCCCCTTATAACAAGTGGAAGGGATAAGAGCGACTTTAACCTGTCCTCCTGGATGTCAGAGATGATATGCACCCTTGGATCCTTATGGACATCATATACTGCAACAGGCTCGCTATTTCTGATAACCCATCCGGTGATCCCCTGGGAGAGATCCATCTTTATCTTTCTTACCATCCCCTCCCCTACACCATCTGCCGCCTCCAAAATGAGTTCGCTTGTTATCGGATCCAGTAGATAGACAGAGCATACATCTGCGCCCGTGTATCCCCGGACCTCGCTGACTATGGTATCAAGGAGCTTTTCATAATCCTCTTTAGAACCGATCAGATTGGTAATCCTGTTGAGAAATGAGATCTCCCTCTCCTTCTCATCTATACTCCCTGCCTTTTCAAATACCCTTATCCCTTCTGTCTCAAAGAAGAGGAATAGGTTCCTTATCTTCTCAGTGAGGATCCGCGTCAGATATTTATTGAGGGAGGGATGGCGGGAGAGTAAAGCCTCCAAATCCCCTCTTTCTATAACATATAGCTCCACATCCCCCTTTGCCCTTGTTGTTACTGAATGTGGCTCGCCTGTTAATACGGATATTGCGCCAAAGCAGCTCCCCTCGCGGAGAAGCGAAACGATGATCTCCTCCCCGTTCCTGTCCGTAATCAATTCATACACCTCACCCGTATGGACAATATTAAAGATACCCCCCTCTTCCCCCTTTTGGTAAATAGTCTGACCTGTGCCATATTGCTCTTCCTTGATGCAGGAGATCAGATCATCAACAATCTGATCAGGGATTAAATTAAAGGGGTAGTGCTCCCTTAAAAAAGATTTATATATCTCTTTGCTGTCCATGTTATCCATTTTTTATTGCCAATTATAAAAGGCACCATCTGGAAGGGCGTAACACATTGAATGTATTATTCTACCTTCCGGCCTCTAGTCTAGTCAAGGAGGTGGTAAATCGAATTGTAAATTGATCGATTTTATGTTTTAATAAATAATATAGGAGTGTCTATAATCCCTAGGATTATTAAGGAAAATGAAGCATTATGCCTAATGCTGATCGCCTGCAAAGACTCAACCAACTTCAAGAGACCTTGCTTGCCCCTGGATGTCTTGAGGAAAAGCTAAAAAAGATTACGGAAGGCGTTGTAGAGATCTTTAATGCCGATTTTTGTCGCATATGGCTTAGCATGCCTGGGGACCGCTGTGATTCCGGCTGTATTCACGCCAAGGCCAAGGAAGAGGATAAGATATGCCGTTTGCGAGAACGTTGCCTTCACCTTGTCGCCAGCTCCAGCCGTTATACACATATAGAGGGCCCTCATAGCCGGATGCCATTTGGCCTGTACAAGCTGGGGCGGGTAGCCAACGGAAAGATAACCAAGTTCCTCACTAATGATGTAGTAAATGACCAGCAGATTATGGATCACAAATGGGCAAAGGGGCTTGGCCTCGTCTCATTTGCAGGGTATAAGCTTCAAGATACCAATGGCGGACCTATGGGCGTTCTGGCGCTCTTCTCAAAACAATCTATCACCACTGAAGAGGATGCCATGCTGGAGGGCCTTGCCGGCATAACCACCCATGTCATTCAGACCGTGAAGGCCGAAGAGGCGCTGAGGGTGGAGCGGGACAAGCTCATCAATATCCTGGAATCTATGGAGGATGGTGTATATATTGTAAATCAGGCTTATGATATAGAATATATCAACCCTGTCATTGAAAGGGAGTTTGGTCCTGTGGAAGGGCGGAAATGCTATGAATATTTTCATGACAGGGATGAGGTTTGTCCATGGTGCAAGAACCAGAAGGTCTTTGCAGGAAAGACTGTCAGATGGGAATGGTATTCCGCTAAAAACAATAAGACATATGACCTGCTGGACACCCCATTACGTAATTATGATGGGAGTATCTCCAAACTAGAGATCTTTCGCGACATCACTGAACGCAAGCACTCAGAAGATATGATCCAGCAACTGGCCTATTACGATGTCCTGACCGGTCTTCCTAACCGGACCCTGCTCCATGACCGCCTGCAGCAGGCCATATTTGAGGCAAAGTCCGGAAATAGACCCCTTGTCCTGCTTGTTATGGACCTGGACCGTTTCAAAGAGATCAACAATACCCTTGGCCACCATAGCGGTGACATCATACTAAAGCAGACAGGGGATCGCCTTCGGATTGCCCTGCCTGAGACCGCTACATTGGCGCGGACCGGCGGGGACGAGTTTGCGGTGGTCCTGCCTGATACAGACGCAGAAGGCGCAAATAGAATAGCAGACAGTTTCATAAAAAGCTTAAAAGAACCTTTTACCTTGGAAGGGATAGCGATAAATGTCAACGCAAGTATCGGCATGGTAACCTATCCCGGATATGGTGATGACGCCAATACCCTGATGCAATATGCAGACATGGCCATGTATAGGGCAAAAAATACAAAAAGCGGTCTGACCATCTACTCACCTCAGCATAACCAGTACAGCCCGGAACGTCTTGCACTTATCAGTGAGCTCAGACACTCCATAGACTCTGATCAGATGTTCCTCCTCTATCAGCCAAAGATAGATCTTAAAACCGGCAGTCCCGTAGGTGTCGAGTCCCTTGTCCGCTGGCAGCACCCAAGACTTGGGGTTATCCCGCCTAATCAGTTTATAGCGCTTGCCGAACATACAGGTCTGATAAAGGATCTCACCCTCTGGGTAATAAAGGAATCGCTAAAACAATCCCGCATCTGGAAGCAGGAAGGCCTTCAGGTTTGTGTGGCTGTAAACCTCTCGATGCAAAACCTCCAGGTTCCGGAACTCTTAAAACAGATAAAACTACTCATCTCCAGATCCAGCATGGCGCCGGCAAATTTAAGGCTTGAATTAACTGAAAGCACCATAATGAGAGATCCTGAACGATCCATGGAGATACTGACACAGATGGCCGCTATGGGCATACATTTTTCTATTGATGACTTTGGCACCGGTTACTCTTCGCTTGGCTATCTTCAAAAATTACCGGTTGACGAGATCAAGATAGACAAATCATTTGTCATTAATATGATGGCAGATGAAAACAGTATTGCCATAGTCCATTCAATAATAGAGCTTGCCCATAGTCTCCGTATTAAGGTCGTAGCCGAGGGCGTAGAAAATAAAGAGACAATGAAGAGGCTTACCCTTCTCGGGTGCGATATGGCCCAGGGATATTTTATAAGCCGGCCGATCCCTGGGTCAGAAGTCAAAGGATGGCTTGAACTTGGCGCTAAAGGGGACTGATGGGCAGCTACTCCTCCCTCCCCTTCATGTAGACAGTCCTGGTCGGAAACGGGATCTCTATCCCCTCTTTCTTATACCGTTCATGTAGTCTTTTTATGAATTCATGCTTAATCAGGTTCTGGTCAGTGAACTCCCTTGCACGCAGTACCACAGTAAATTTAACAGAGTAATCGCCAAAGGTGTGATACCTTACAGAAGGTTCAAATTGCGGAATGCCTCCGGGCACCTCCTTCATGACCACTTTTGCAATCTCAACCGTTATCTTTTCTACCTTATCAAGGTCACAATCGTAGCTGACACCGACCTCAACAAAGAGGGTCATCTCCTTTTCCGGAAGAAAGTAGTTTGTAACTATGGCAGATGCCAGCTTGGAGTTTGGGACTACTATCAAATTATTCGGGAGCGCCCTTATGGTTGTATTTCGCCATGTTATATCGGAAACATAACCTTCTTCGCCGCCGGCAAGCCTTATATAATCTCCCGGCTTTACCTGCCTTGAAATGATGATCTGCAACCCCGAAAAGAGATTAGAAAGCGTATCTTGAAGGGCCAGGGCAACGGCAAGCCCGCCAACCCCAAGGGCAGTGAGTATCGGAGCTATAGAAACTCCAAGGGTCTGAAGCATAATTAGTATACCAACAAGAAATACCAGAAGTTTTGTCAGATTTACAAAGATCGACGTTGAGGGCAAGACGCCTTTCATCCTGTTGGCATAGAGGTTAACAAAGCCGACTGAAACCCTTGAAGATACAACAGTAACCGAAAATATCACAATGGCAAGGAGGATCTGTTTTGAGATATTTAAAAAGACCGGATTCATAGGGATACTTAGGATGGCCCCATAAATTCCTGCAATAACGAACCAGAGGATTGTCATATGGGAAAGGGCTGAGATTATAATCTCATCACCCTCCCACTCCGTTTTTTCTGCTATCTTCCTGAGTCTTTTTAATATAATTTTATCGAAGATTATTCCCGCAAGAAGCCCGCCTGCGATCAAGGCGAGCGGTAAAATCAGACGTGCAATCTTCAGGGTCTCATCCATTGCACCCTCCTCATAAGTATAATCTCAAAACTTTATCCTAGGCCACCATCCCCTTGCCGGAAAGGGCTATAACCGGAGGAAGGGTCAAATATCTTTCTGCTTAACTATCTCTTTGTGAAGTTCAGGCCAGGATGGCTTGCACTCCTCTCCCCACTGATCACAAAAGACAAGCTCATTAAGGGGAAGGCGGGGAAGCCATCCGGCAGCCTCAAGTTCCGGCCTTTCCGGAAAATGGGTAACGTAACCAATGCAAAGATATGCGACAGGGGCAACATGGGATGGCAGATGAAGTATTTCCCGAATTTCACGGTCGTGAATAATGCTTACCCAGCCTACCCCCATTCCTTCAGCCCTGGCCGCCAGCCATAAATTCTGAACTGCGCAGACACAACTATAGAGATCCATAATCTGATTCGCAGTGCGGCCTATTACCACAGGGCCAAAGCGTTCCCGGTCGCGGGTTATGCAAATGTTAAGCGGCGACTCCATGATCCCTTCCAGCTTGAAACCCTTATACTGCTCCCTCTTTTCACCTGAGAACATCATGGCAGCCTCAGCATTTGCCTGCTGAAAGGCGGCATGGATCTTCTCACGAATCCCCTCTTTTCGGACTAGGATAAAGTTCCAGGGCTGCATGAACCCGACCGAAGGGGCATGGTGGGCGGCATGGAGGATACGCGATAACACCTCTTCTGGGATCGGATCGTTTTTAAATTGGGCCCTTATATCCCTTCGTGAGTATATTGCCCTATAAACCCCTTCCTTTAAGCCTTCATCAAATTCTCCTGTTACAAGACCAGACTGCTTGTCATTCATAAGTGCCCCCTCGCTCATTGTTTTAATCATGTATACGTTCGGTTATTATATATACGCCTATATAAAAGTCAAAGGATTTCTTTCTTATTGTCATGTCCGATCTTTACCTGATAAAATCGATTCATGTCTTCAAGTGTGAAAATTCCTTCCGACACCTCAAAGGGAAGAATAGCCCTGGTAGCTATACCAAGGAGGCTTGACAAGGTACTCAGCTATGCAATCCCCGATCGGCTTATCGGAAGGCTCTCACCTGGAATGAGGCTCCTTGTCCCGCTTGGAAGGTCAAAGATCACCGGTTACCTGATTGGGGTATCAGTGCAAGACGGATCCCATAGCCTTAAAGAGATAATTGAAGCCCTTAATGATACACCTATTATAAATAATGAGATATTGGAACTTGCGAGATGGGCCTCCGAATACTATATGCAGCCATTAGGTCTGATGATAAGGGCAGCCATACCAGGAGGTAATAATCTTAAGAGCAGGGAGTATTTCAAGCTAACAGATCAGGGCACCAAGATCAAGGCAACCCCTAACAGCATGAAGGGCAGGATCCTATCGGTACTTAAGGATAAGACCGGGTGGGTGCCGATTTCTGAACTCTCAAAAGATATCGGTGTTGAATTAAGGGAAAACCGTCTTACCCGGATACTATCAAATATGAAGAGGGATGGGATACTGGATGAAGATATCCGGATAATCGGGAAAAGGGATCCTTCCAGGAAAAAGAGAAAGACGGCCAGTGACATCAAACATCCGGCAAGCCTCCCCTCTCTTTACGGAAGAGAAGCGGACCTGGTAAATGAGGTCAAAGACCTCATAAATAAGGGCACTTATACCCCTTACCTCCTTGCCGAAATAAAAAAGGATACAAGGCAGAGGATCTACCTTCACCTTATCTCTCTGTGTATAGAAAAGGGAAAGGGGGTACTGCTATTGATACCTGAAATATCACCAAATCTATCCCTGATAAAAACCCTGGAGGATACATTCAGTGGAAGGGTAGGCCTTCTTCATAGCCGCATCTCAGAAGGCAGGAGGTTTGACATCCTCTCACGGATAAGGGAAGGGAAGATAGATATAATTGTCGGAACCAGGTCTGCCATATTTGCCCCCATTGATCTGCCAGGCATGATAATAGTGGACGAGGAAGATGACCCATCATACAAACAGGACAAAGGACTCAGATATAACGCAAAAGGAGTTGCCTTAAAGAGGGGAGAGAGATTAAACATCCCTGTAATACTGGGTTCATCCGCGCCATCTGTGGAGGACTTCTACTATGGGATGACAGGGGTATACAAACTCAGGACCCTACCGGAAGAGGAGGGTCCAAGGATTCAAGGGTCTAAGGGGTCAAATGAACCCGCAAACCCAAGGACCAAAGACCCCTCGACCCCGCAGCCACTCATAAAGATTGTCGATATGAGGGGTGCCAATGGGAGGACCATCCTTTCCGATCAACTTAATTCTTCAATAGCCAACAGGATTTCAAAGGGAGACCGAGTGCTTCTTTTTGTTAACAAGAGAGGGTTTTCCAATAGTATTATATGTCAGGATTGCGGCTATTCTTTCAGATGCCCGGACTGCGCCCTATCCATGACCTACTATAAAGGGTTAAAAAGACTCTCATGTCATTATTGCAATAAATCTGCATGTGTCCCGGAAACATGCCCTGATTGCGGGTCAAGCAGGTTGACGGAAGTCGGTATCGGCACAGAGCGGGTGGAGGAGGAGGTCAGGAAGATATTTCCAAGCGCAAAGGTAGTTAGGTTAGATAAGGATACAATTAAGGGGTCAAGGGGTCAAGGGGTCAAGGGGTCAAGTCATCGAACCCTGGAACCCGCGAACCCTGGGACTCTCAGAAAAGAGGGCGAGATTGTCATAGGGACGGATATTGTATTAAGAAGTCCCGGCAACCACCCCTTTGCATTGGTTGGGGTTGTCTCGGCAGATACATGCCTGCACCTTCCTGATTTTCGATTATCCCACAGGGTATACAAACTCTTGCGCGGGCTGATCGATCTGGCAGGGAAAGGTGAGGTGATTATCCAGACCCATAACCCCAGCCACCATGCGATAGAGGCAGTATCTGACCCAACAAATATGGGACTTGACCGGTTCTACCAGAAGGAGATCGGGTTTCGGAGAGAACTAGGGTATCCACCATTTTCATCGATGGTCATAATAACATTAGAAGGGGGCAATGCAGAGAGGTGCATGGATAGGTCGCAAAGACTTGGCAAGATCCTGCACAGGAATCTTGACAAAGGAACAGAGCTACTTGGACCGGCCAGGGGGTATCCGGAAATACTGAGGGGAAGGCACAGATGGCAGATGATCATAAAAGGTGACCGCCCCGTACAGGAAATCATCAGGAGATCAATGGAAGAGCTAAATACGGAGGCATCCACCTCCGGGATCAGGATTGACCTGGATATTGACCCGTAGATATTACGATCCTTCCTTGAAAAAAATCGAATAATATGATAAATAACTAATACAAACGCTATAAGTAAAATGCCAATATGCAGGTCATTCCTGCCCCTGCCTCCGCAGGGGTAAACTTGTCCCCGCTAAAGCGGGGAGCAGGAATCCAGTACCGATGATAAGTCTAGTTTCCCACATACACGGGAATGACAGCATTATTCGGTATATATAAACTTATTTAATTCGTTGGTATTATGTAATATCAAGGGGTATTCGAATGGATGATATGTACAATCCGGAAGCTATCGAGAAAAAATGGCAAAAATACTGGGATGAGATAAATCTGTTCAGCATAGATCTCAATGATAACAGAGATAAGTTTTACTGCCTTGTCATGTTCCCCTACCCGTCCGGCACCCTCCATGTCGGCCATGGCAGAAACTATATTATCGGGGATGCGCTGGCAAGATATAAGATCCTTGATGGATACAACGTCCTCTCGCCGATCGGATGGGATGCCTTCGGGCTTCCGGCTGAAAATGCCGCCATAAAAAATAATATACATCCTAAGGATTGGACAATCAGCAACATCAGGAGGATGAAGGAACAGCTCATCCGGTGGGGCATAGGGTACGACTGGGATCGGGAGATAGCTACATGTCATCCTGGTTATTATAAGTGGACCCAGTGGGTCTTCCTTGTACTTTACCGTAGGGTCCTCGCATACAAAAAGCTCGCCGGTGTGAACTGGTGTCCTTCCTGCGCCACAACACTTGCCAACGAAGAGGTGATCGGAGGATCATGCGAGCGATGTGATACCCCTGTTGAACAGAAAAATCAGGAGCAATGGTTTTTCAAGATAACAGAATATGCACAAAAACTGCTTGATGACCTCTCCATGCTCACAGAATGGCCTGAGCGCGTCAAGGTAATGCAGGAGAACTGGATCGGCAGGAGCGAAGGGGCAGAAATTGATTTTAAGATAGAGGGGACCCAAAGGCTCCTCCCCTGTTTTACCACAAGGCCTGACACCATCTATGGGGTCACCTTTATGGCCCTGGCCCCGGAGCATCCCGCAATTGAGGAGCTGATAATCGATTCTCCCAACAGGGAGGAGATCCTGCAATTTATAAATGAGGTCCGGAGGGAGAAGAAGATCAGCAGGGAGGAGGCGGCAGCAGAAAAAAAGGGTATCCCCATTAACAGGAATGTGATAAACCCGATCAACGGGAAGGCTGTCCCCCTATGGATAACCAATTATGCCCTGATGGAATATGGGACAGGCGCTGTGATGGGTGTCCCTGCACATGATCAGAGGGATTTTGAGTTTGCAAGAAAGTATGGCCTGCCTGTCATCCCCGTAATCATGCCTGAGGGGGCTGATCTTGAGGCGACGTCCATGGAGGCTGCATATACAGATGACGGCATCCAGATAAACTCAGGCCATTTCAACGGACTGAGGAACAGAGAGGCAATGCAGAAGATAGTGGGCCACATGGAAGAGAGGAAGGTCGGGAGACACAGGATCAGTTATAAGATAAGGGACTGGTTGATCTCAAGGCAAAGATACTGGGGGACTCCTATCCCGATCGTCTATTGCGGGAAATGCGGAGAGGTGCCTGTGCCTGAGGCCGATCTTCCTGTTATGCTTCCTGAGATAGGGAATTTCAGGCCAAAGGAGGGGAGATCTCCCCTTGCCCATGCAGAGGCATTTGTTAACACCAGATGTCCAGGGTGCGGCGGTCCGGCAAAAAGGGAGACGGATACCATCGCCCAGTGGCTCTGCTCATGCTGGTATTTCCTAAGATACCTTTCCCCTCGGGATACCCAGAAGGCCTTTGATAAATCACTCGCAGGCAGGTGGCTTCCTGTGGATCAGTATATTGGCGGTATTGAGCATGCCGTCCTGCATCTCCTCTACTCAAGGTTTATCGTGAAGGTCCTTTATGACGAAGGATATATCCCATTTAAGGAACCATTCCAGGCGCTATTTACGCAGGGTATGATATGCAAGACAAGCAGCATTACCGGCAGGCTCGAGAAGATGTCGAAATCAAAAGGGAATGTAGTGAGCCCCGATGAACTCATCGGGAAATATGGTGCGGATACACTACGGCTCTATACGCTCTTCATTGGTCCTCCTGAAAAGGATGCTGAATGGAATGACAGGGCCGTGGAAGGCGCATTCAGGTTCTTAAACAGGATATGGAGAAAGGTGATTGAATTAGCCCCCAATCTATCCGGTTTGTCAGTTGAACTGACAGGGCAGGCTGGCCTCTCAAAAGAACTTAAAGATCTGAGAAGAAAGACCCATGCCACCATCAGGGACGTTACAAGAGATATAGAGGGGGGATTCCATTTTAATACCGCTATAAGCGCTATTATGGAGCTTGTCAACAGCATATATCTTGTAAAGCTTGATAATGAAAAGAACGGCCTGGCAGTAATGAAGGAGGCCGTTGAAGCAGCAGTAATCCTCTTATCCCCCTTTGCACCCCACATTGCAGAGGAGCTATGGACCAAGCTTGGTCACATGCCTACTATATTTAGGGCTGGCTGGCCGGACTATGACCCGGATGTTATAAAGACAGATGAGGTACTCATTGTTATCCAGATAAATGGAAAGCTCAAAGGGAAGATAGATGTACCGCCTGACCTGAAAGAAGAGGAGGTCAGGGCAAGGGTGCTTGCCTTGCCAAAATTAATGGAATGGACAAAGGGGAAGGCAATCAAAAAGGTGATCTATGTCCAGGGGAGGCTAATAAATATTGTGGCCGGATAGAAAGCACAAAAGAGAGGTTAAGGTTGAGGTTTAGGTTGAGGGGAAAAAGCAGGTTAAGGTTTATATATAGGTTAAGGAAATTCTTAACCTCAGCCTCAACCTTAGCCTTCTTCGTAACCTTAGCCTTAACCTTGGCTTTATCTACTGGATGCGGTTATCGTTTCCTTGGCAGGAGCATATCTGATACCCAGTCCAGAAAGATAGCCGTTCCAACCTTTCACAATGATACATTCGACCCATTAATTGGAAAAAAGGTTACGGGATTCATAAAAGAGGAGATTGTCTCTAATGGAGGCTTTCAGTTAATCAATGACCCGTCTCTGGCAGATCTAACCCTTACCGGAAGGATAACAAGCTTTAGTCTGGCACCTATTTCATCAAGCAATAACAGGGCTACTGAGTACAGGGTATCGATAACGATTGATGTGGGCCTCACAGGCAAGAACAACAAACCGGGATTGACTGACAAGGCAAATATCTGGACAGAGAAGGGAAGAGAGGTAACAGCCGAGTATTTTGTAACAGACGATATAACTGCCAACAGCACAGCAGAGAATAGGGCTATTGAGGAGGCTGCAAAGCTTTTTGCAGAGGATCTTGTAAGCCAGATCCTGGAAGGCCTGTAGGGGCAGGCCTCTGTGCCTGCCCAGGACTACAACAGGGTAACGCCCCCTACCCGCCAAGGTAAATTATGAACTACAGTGAATTCCTGAAGATGACTGAAAAAGGTGAAATTGAACCTCTATACCTTTTTTATGGAGAAGAAGAACTCCTCATTGGTGATGCCCTATCAAGGATACTGGACAGGACAATGGTGGTTGATTCAAGAGGGTTTAATTATGATATCTTTGATGGTGATAAAACAAATATATCTGATGTCCTGGCAATTGCGGAGAGTTTTCCATTCTGCTCTCCATGGAGGGTAATCCAGATTAAGAATATTAATCTCATGCCGGCAGAAGGACTTGAACTCCTCCTCCAATATATCAAGAAACCATCGCCAACAACCTGTCTTATTCTTGTCGCGGCGAAGCCGGATATGCGGAAGAGGTTTTTCCGGGAGGTCAAAGAGATCCTTTCGCCCATCCAGATACAGCCATTGTCCGGCATCCGGTTGATTTCATGGATCAAATCAAAGGCAAAGTATCTGGATTTTACAATATCGGATGATGCTATTTCCTTTCTTATTGAAAGAAAGGGCGATGACCTGTGGGGCCTGTTAAGCGAGATCGAGAAGCTCTCCCTATATCTTGAAGAAAAAAAAGTTGCAAGGCTTGAAGATGTCAAGGCTGTTATATCTGGAGAAGAGACCCCGTCCATATTTGACCTGACAGGCTCTTTAGGTGAGAAAAATGCCGGTGACTCGCTCAGGCTATTATCACTCCTTCTCATCTCAGGAGAACCTCCGCTTGTCGTGCTCTCCATGATGGTACGCCAATTCAGGATTATCTGGAGGATAGTGGAGTCAAAGGAGACCGGCCGGTCAATGGGTGATCTCCTTCAGGAGATAGGCATCCCGCATGGCAAAAGAGACAAGATAATAAAGCAGAGCGAAGGATACACATACCGGGAACTTTCCCGCATCTTATCGCTTTTTCTTAAGGCTGATCTTGAGCTGAAATCGAGCAGGATTGCCCCAAGGATTGTTTTAGAGGCATTGATACTTAAGATCTGCTTACCTGTTTAGGCCGGTTTTCCAATAAGGCCGTTGATCTTTGTTGCCATCCGCGAGATCTTCCTGGCGGCAGTATTTTTGTGCAGCATACCCTTTGATACAGCCTTCTGGATAATTGATGTCAGTTGCGGAAGTAATGTCTTCCCTGCCTCGATCTGTTTTGATTCTACAGCCGAACTGGTCTTCTTCATAACAGATTTTACCTTGGATAAAGTGGCACGGTTCCTCTCTCTCTTCCGTTTTGATTGCTTGTCTGCTTTTATTGCTGATTTGTGTCTCTTGGCCATATCCTCTCCTTTGTTCAAAACAGATCTTTTTTTATCATAATACACCTATGGAAGTCAAGGAGTTTCTAAGGCAATTCAGGAGGTCAAGATCGGACTATAATACCTAGCCCTATAATAATACAGCCCCCCTTCGACATCGCTCAGGGCAGGCTGATCATTCTCTCTTCCTGTATACTGGAAGGGATAAAAAAACATTGACACCTCAAATCATAAACAGTATACTGGGCATCGGAGGTACAAGATGTCTATTTGCAACAATGACCAGAAGATCCTCATGGAAAAGATTGCTGCATTGCCACCCGAAAAAGTCGCTGAGGTAGAAGATTATATAGACTTCCTGCGACTGAGACTGGAGGACCGTCGCTTGACACAGGCCGCGATGACGTTGTCTGAGGATGCCTTCCGAAATGTGTGGGATAATCCGGACGATGCCTCCTACGACAAGCTATAAGTTTGGTGATATCGTGCTGGTGCCCTTCCCCTTCACGGATCAGTAAGAGGTCGATCTCCACCGTACTTGGCGAATAGAGCAAGGCCAACGATATCACCTTAATTTCTAAACAAATAATTTATCCTCTTCAATGCTCCGAACAATCTCGAAATGGATTCTTTTACCAATGATACCCGGCCAGAAATCCAAAATATCCCCCGCCTGCATCTCCACAATGTTGAAAGAGTCTATCTCCTTTCCTCATTGTAACCCGCGTATTGGGCATAGTTGGTTGTCCCCTCATAGACCTTAGAAGGAAAAGTAACCCCCATATCCTATCGGATGATGCATTTGAGCTACATGTGAATCCGACTTTTGACAGGCACATATATTTATGATAAATTTTCTTAGTATATAAGGCTTATAAAAGGAGATTGACCAATGGCTGAAGTCAGGATAAAGGTTTCCAATGATCTGTTCCAAAAATTACCTAAGAAACAAGAGGATATTCAGAAGGTTTTAAGGCTTGGCCTCAAACTCCTTAAGACTCCGCGACAAAAACCTGCAAGAAGCATTGTTGACGAGACATTTGCTTCATTATCGATCAAAAATCATAAGTTAATCAAAGAGGTTATTGAGCAGACAAGATATGGAGAATAAGGCCCTTGAGAAGGCCTCACCTGGTGTATCCATTTTTGTAGATACGAATATACTGATATATCATCTGCTGGAAGATGAACTCTATGGGGTATCCTGTAAAAATTTTCTAAAGCGGGTTGAAGAAAAAGAGTTAACGGCATTCACTTCCCCTATTGTTATAGCTGAATCGTTGTTTATCTACCTTCGCGTCTGGATAATCAAGCATAAGAAAATAGCCCCCAAAAAAGTCCTCGAATATCTCAAACAACATCGAGGCCTAATCAATGAAGTCAACTTTCAGAAACCACAGATCCTCTTTACTATTCTTAAGAGCTTACCGATCGGCAATGCCGCCGTAAAAGATTCTTATAGCATGATGAAACTTCATAATCTCCTCCCCAACGATGCCATAAATGTTTCCCTGATCAAACGACATAACATATCTGCCATCGCTACTAATGATAACGATTTCGATAATATCAAGGGCCTTGATGTG
Source organism: Nitrospirota bacterium (assembly GCA_016234185.1). Lineage (GTDB taxonomy): Bacteria > Nitrospirota > Nitrospiria > JACRHA01 > JACRHA01 > JACRHA01. Next base: position 25,332 of record JACRHA010000032.1, on the reverse strand, counting down.
TTAAAACCTACGGCCATATAACCTTCTGCCTTCATTTACCATTTAATCATTATCACTCTACCCACCTTTACCTTTCCAGACCACGTCATTTTCCACTACCATTTAAGTCTTCTATAAGGTTTGAAGTGGTCTTTTCAGCCGCAAATTCGTACTCTTCCCGGAGCAGCCCTCCATTTTCTTCTTCAAGTTTTCCTAAATCAGAGACCCTGCTATGATTCTTTGATTCATATCTGAATTTCTTTTGCCAAAGAATATTTTTTTCTGCATCTTGTAGGCTGGCCGTAGTTTCTGCCAAAAACCCTGCCCCATCTTTTACTTTAATCATATCTACTTTTATTAGCAATCTATGACCGGAGATATTGGAATCATCCTTTACAGGACTATTCTCTGGGATCATCTGTGGCCAATTTGATACTTCAATAGGGGCCCTTTTAAGGAAATTATTCATTACCAATTCACCATAATCCGGTAATTTAAACCTCTCCTGTAATTCCCTGCCGTTACCCTCTTCCATCTTATACTGGATCCCCCCGCCTATTCCGCCGCCGATTGCACCAAATAGGACCCCTGTAACGCCAGCTACTTTAGAACCGGTCGTCTCTTTTAAAAGTAGAGGAGAATTAAATCTAGCTATTTTAAGGGTAGCGATCTTTTGCAATTCACTTCCCGATAGATGTCTATCCGTTGCACACCCCTGCGACAAAGATTACAACCAGATATGATTAGCTTAGTAATAATTTGAGGGTGTAGTCGAACTCTTTTGGCCATCATGCTCATTTTTCTCATAAAGATAGCGTTAATCATCTCTATCCCTCCTTTATATAATTAAATAAAAAAAGCTAGATCTTGCTAAATAAGATCAAAAATGATAAGCGGTGCTAAGTATTATCCCTAACCCGCTTCCACTGAAGCCATCTTTAATCCCACTCTTATCTTCCACACCTTCTGCTATATCATAGCTGATGATCCGATAAATGACTCCCGTACCTAACGAGATATTTTTTGTTAGATAATAATCAAGGCCGATCCCTAGGTTTAATCCAACTCCTGTCAACAGGGCATCTCCTTCTTTTCCTGTAGTAAGGCTAACTGCGCCATTTTCTATCGTTAAATCAGCAAGGGAGATGCCTATTAAGAGATAGGGCTCAATGGCCTTGGAGGTCATGAATAGATACTTTAAATCGAAATTTACCAGGGAGTAATCGACAGTACCCCTTTGCCCTTGGAATTCAGCATCGTGCACAGATAAAAGAAAGCTTCCCTCGATTGCGAATAATTGATCAGGGGCAAACCCATAATGCGTCACATAACCAAAGAGAAGCCCAACACCAAATGCCCCATCAATATCCGGGATGATGATGAGGTCATTATGTCCGCTCAGGACGGAATTCCCCTTGAAATCGCCATCAATAGTATTGTAGGGAAGACCTAACCCAAGATAAAATCCTTCCTTTGCAGACACAGTCGTAGTTATGAAAAAGAAAACTACTATACTGATCCAGATTGCAGATATAAGCTTTTTTATCATCACGAAATCATCACAACCTAATTTCTTTTATTTTTTTTCTCAATGGAAGAAATGGCTGCTCCTTTATAAACCGGAAGCTCTGCACCATTCGGTCGAACTCATCCACCCCCGTATCGAAGGCCTCAACGGGGCTTCTATACCATAGAACAATCAGATTGGGTAGACTAGATAATGGGAACCCGAACCATGCGTAAGATTCTTTCCACTCTCCACGCTTGATCACAACATACTTGAATTTCAAAGAACGTATGCTTTTTTCTTTTGAATCGCAAGACCCGGGATAACTCAATTCTGTTACGAACATGGCCTCCACAGCTTTATAGTCTGCCAGGTGGATTTCTTGAAATGAAATGAGTTCCCTTTTGGGAATTTTCGGCTTCATCGCATCGTAATGCTCATCCAAAAAATCCATAACTATAGTTTCGAAGGGGGATCCCTCCTGCCCTAAGATCCTTCTCGGTTTCTTCCCGGGTGGCCAATTATAAGACTCCTGTTCGATCGTGATCATCTGCTCCTGCTGGTTGGAGCAGCGAAAATACACGCCATCATATTTATAAAAAGAGTTAAGGCTACGTCCCCCTTGATTAACCTCGTGCCACTTCCATTCGCCATCCAAGGCATTGACTTCGTATAGTCCCTTGTACCTTATTTTATTATCTTCGATGATCACCCGATTATAGACACCCAGACAGCTCGAAAAAAGGGTGCCCATCATGATAAACATTATTAGCGCCCTTAGCTTCATTGAAGTCACGCTCTTATAAAAGATCTGTCTAGAAATCAATTCCTAGTTCTCCACTCACCCCACGATCACCCATTTCCTGGGAAATTGAACGATCAGTCTGCTCAATCCCAACCCCTACATAAGCTAGCCCGTAGATTAAGTTGGGATATCGTACCATTGTGCTCAACGCAGGTTCTAAGAATTGTTTTCCAACCGATTTAGCCACATCTCCAATAATAGCCCCCAGATCGCCCTTCTTGGCTGCTTGTGTTATTCCATCTAAGACCCCTTGTTTTGCCTTGTCAACAATCTCTGGCCCGCTAAGATCCTCTAGGCCACCACCTGTAAAGCGATATTCCCCATACCCGATCGCCCCTCCAGCAGCCGCCCCGATCAAGGCCCCTTGATAGGCCCCTCGGAGCATCATCTTCCAGCTTCCGACCCCGCCAGCATACCCAGCACTGGCACCACTTCCTGCGCCAAGGATCGCCCCTTTTACTGCCCCGCCTGCCACATGACCTACCCAGCCTGTACCAAATTGTCCACCCACGGAAGCGCCCGCATAATTCCCTATGCCTCCGGTGATTGCCCCTAGCGCTCCACCCACAATAATTCCTGATGCGATATCCCCTCCTGCCCGATAAGCGCTATAACCCCCCACCGCCTCACCAACCAATGCACCTAATGCCACGCCTCCGCATCCTCCACAATACGCTGTCGCAATGGCCGTCGCAACAATAACCTCCCCAGCCAGAATATTTCGCCCTGTCTCGCTCTGAGTCAATAGATAGCTACCAGCAACTAGGCCGATGGGTCCTCCGAAGAGCTGCAGGCCAACACCCACAGCGATTTGAATGGTTTCGTTCTCCCTGAGCCGATCCATCTGTCTATCAAGCCACTTCCAACGATGCCCTGATGGATCAATATAAATAATCGGGTTATTTCTTGCATAGGAATATCGGTTTAAAGCCTGGGGATCTCTTGGATTCGGTATAATACTATCCGCACTTATAAACCTCCCCAAGGCTGGATCATAATATCTTGCATTATAGAAGTAAAGCCCCGTGCTGTCATCTAGCTCCTGGGAGGTATATTTGTGATGTACATCTATAGAACCGGTGCTAACCCGTGTCTGGCCATAGGGGAAATAGGCAAGGCTCTGCACCTTTGTCCCTGCGGAATTCGTGATGACACTGCTTGAGCCAAGATGATCTGTGTGATAGTAATTGATCGAGGTACCGCCTACAGGCTTTATGGCGATCCTCTGACCACTTGCAAAGATATATTTACTGCATGATCCTGATACGCATTCATAGAGCTTTCCTATGTAGATAGTGGTAGTCCCGCTTGCTGTCTTTTTTACCCTCCCACCATCCCCGTCATATACAAATGTTGTGGTGTTTGTGCCTGAAGTTATGCTTGTTGGCCTGTTCTCAAAATCATAACTGATGGTCTTGCCTACATTAGAGGTCATATTCCCGTTGGCATCATAGGAGTAGCTGTTTGTCCCGGCACTTGTCACTGCATGGGGCCTGGTGCTGGTTGTCCCGCTTGCCGGATATGCGTAGTTTCCGATCTGGGAGTTATAGGTCATGTTCCCTATCTGATCGTAACTATAGGTGATCGTGCCGTATGCGCCTGTGGCCTGGGTAAGGCGGCTTAAATCATCATTTACAAATGTTTGATTTCCGTTAATCGGGTCAGTAATAGCGGTGATATTGCCCGCATTGTCATAACCGTAGCGGAGGTTCTGATAAGCCGTTGTGCCCTTTGTCGTCTTGATATGGATAATTTACAAGTTGCCTTATAAATGCTAAATTTGATAGTATTGATCTTCAATTTGTTCGGGTACGCTAATATGCTTGACGTGAAATTTGTTATTGAAAATCTTGATTTTGTTCAGGAAGCTCTTTCTGCGCGGGGCCAGAGGATTGATTTTTCAGGATTTACCGACCTTTCCTCAGAGAGGAAGCGGCTTCTCCTGTCAGGGGACGAACTGCGTCAAAAGAGGAATGCCGTCTCTGATGAGATAGGAAGACTTAAGGCCACAGGACAAAAGACCGAACAACTGATCTCTGAGATGAAGTCAGTATCGGACAGGATTAAGGAGATTGAGGTAAAGGCAAGGGATATTGAGGAGAGGCTGAACAGTTTTTTGCTGGTAATCCCGAATATCCCCCATCCGTCGACACCTAAAGGGAAGGATTCGAATGAGAATAAGGAGATTAGGAGGCTGGGTGAACCGCCACAGTTTGATTTTAAGCCAAGACCCCACTGGGATATTGGTGAATCACTTGATATACTCGATTTCGAAAGGGGCACAAAGATAGCGGGAAGTCGGTTTACCCTATATAAAGGAACAGGTGCCAGGCTTGAGAGGGCGCTGATAAACTTTATGCTCGACCTTCATACAAAAGAGCATGGATATATTGAGGTGCTTCCTCCATTTATGGTAAACAGGGTCAGCATGACCGGGACAGGCCAGCTCCCCAAGTTTGAGGAGGACCTTTTCAAGTGTAAAGACGATGACTATTTTTTGATTCCAACTGCTGAGGTACCCGTGACAAATATCCATCAGAATGAGGTAATATCCGAAGAGAAGCTTCCCATCTCATATGTCGCCTATACGCCATGCTTTAGAAGGGAGGCAGGCTCTTATGGGAAAGACACCAGGGGCCTTATAAGGCAGCATCAATTTAATAAGGTTGAGCTTGTAAAGTTTGTTATGCCTGATAAATCCTACGAAGAACTGGAAAGGCTTCTCTTGGATGCTGAGGAGGTATTAAGGAGACTCGGGGTGCACTACAGGGTTGTTCAGCTCTGCACAGGCGACCTCGGTTTTGCCTCTGCCAAGACCTATGACATAGAGGTATGGCTCCCAAGCCAGGAGACATTCAGGGAGATATCATCCTGCAGCAACTTTGAGGAATTCCAGGCAAGACGCGCCGGAATCAGATATGTCTCCACGGGAGGAAAGAGAAGGGGGTTTGTACATACCTTAAATGGCTCAGGCCTGGCAGTAGGAAGGACCCTTGTGGCAATACTGGAGAATTTCCAGCAGAAGGATGGGAGCATACTGATCCCTGAGGCCTTAAGACCTTATATGGATGGGATGGAGAGGATAGCTTAGTCTTAGTTATCAGTTAATAGCTATAAGCTATAAGTGATGCGAAGCATCTTAGGAGGGGTGGCCGAGTGGACGATGGCGGCGGTCTTGAAAACCGTTGTGCGACGAGCACCGTGGGTTCGAATCCTACCCCCTCCGCCAGGAAATTTGCTCCGCAAATTTCACCTTCAGCTAATAGCTTATGGCGAATGAATGGCTTTTAGGTTTAAGAAATTTAGGGTATATGCCGAGGCAAAAGAGTTTTGTAAGTTTTGCAGAGATCAAGTTCAAACTAAGATCACTGATAAGGGACTATTAGAGCAAATACTGAGAGCGTTGAACTCAATTGTTCTTAACATTGCAGAAGGTTCAGCCGATGCTTCAGACGCAGAGTTTGCTAGATTTTTGGGCATATCTATTAGATCTGTCTATGAAGTAGTTGCCGGGTTTGATTTGGCAGAGACTTATGGTATGATCATTCCTGTTTTAAACTTGGATGTTGAAAAAATGGCGGAGAACTTGGTAAAACAATTGAGTGCTTTGCGCTCAACATTGAATAAATAAGTGCTTCCTCTAATATCTATGAGCTATCAGCTAAAGGTATGAGCGAAGCGAATCTCGGAGAGGTGGCCGAGTACGGCTTAAGGCAGCCGCCTGCTAAGCGGTTGTGGGGGTAAAACCTCACCCAGGGTTCAAATCCCTGCCTCTCCGCCAAAGTTATTTTTTCCATTTACACCAATTTACCCTTATTCAACTAACTGCGTTGTCTTCATCGTCGCCTTTGTCCCCGTTCTCACTCTCCCCTTTGATATCTTCCCCTTCAATCCTATATTTCTCGCTTGCCCAGGCACCCAAATCAATAAGTTTGCACCTCTCTGAACAGAAGGGCCTATATGGGTTCTCTTCCCAGATGGTCTCCTCCTTACATATGGGACATATTATTTTCATACCGGTAATATTGGTCTTGACCCGGAGCCTCTATCCGGTTGAATGATAGATGATATTATTCCGGGATATATATTGTACAAGGAGGCGCCTTTAGCCACTATCACTTCGATATAATATTCCTTATCATGTCACCAGCCTTAATTAGTATCTCCCTCTCATTCTTATATGATAAAAGCGGAATTGCCTCCTCAAAAGGAAACCAGCCCGCATCATCAACCTCTTCGTCATGGTCTGCAGTAATGCCGGAGATGTACTCAAGGAGATAGAAATGGACATCCTTAACTATCTTTTCCTTCTTATCTGAATAGAAAAAGTAATTGATCTCTCCGATCTTATTAAGGATGCGGCCGGTAAGTCCGGTCTCCTCCCTTACCTCTCTGATTGCTGCCTCCTCAGGGGTTTCATCTTTTTCAATCCACCCCTTAGGGAGGCAATAAACCGTTAGCCCGCTCCTTGCAGTCCTGGTTATGAGACCAACATTTATCCTTCCATCCACCTCCCTGAATATCACCCCACCGGAGGAGACCTGTTCTTTGACCTTCTCTCTTACTGACATAATAATTAACCAAAATATAACATTAATCTACTTTCTTGACAAGGTAATCATACACAGAATGCAAGTACTGCAGAAAGAAACAATCAGGTTTGGTGGGGTAAGCTGTAAATTTCAAAGAAATCGGAGCGCCGCAAAGCCTGTTGTTATTTGAAGTGGCGGCGAAGTCCCTACTACAGTGCCTCCTCTCAATGGTAATTAATCAAAAAATAATCCATAACAATTTCTTCTTGACATTTGTTCTAGTTAGGATTATCCTGATAATAACAATAAGCATGGAGGAAGGATTAAAATAAAAACAAGATCTGCAAGGTCTGAGCGGGCCGATCCGGGAGATGAGCCCTTCCTGATGGTCTTAAGACCCCTGGTTGAGGCCTTCTTCGCCTTTTTACGGAAATCTGACCGCCACATCCGCTCCCTTGGGCTTACCCCCCCGCAATTCGACGTTATTGTAACGCTTGGTGATACAGATGGGATGACCTGCAGGGAGTTGTCAGATAAGACTCTTGTTACCAAAGGAACCCTTACAGGCGTCATGGACAGGCTCGAGGCAAAGGGCCTAATTGGACGGATACCTTCGCGGGAAGACAGGCGATCTACCATTATCCGTCTCACACCAAAGGGGGATGATCTGTTTCGGAAGGTATTTCCAAGGCAGGTCCAATACTTAAAACCTTTTTTTGAAGAAGCCCTTAGCCAGACACAGATGAAAGACCTGCAATATATGCTTCTCAAACTAAAGGAGAGTTTTGACAAACAATAAAAGGAGGAAAAAATGAATACCAAGGTAAAAATCCATGACCCGGAGAAGGCAAGGGTATTTTTTGAGAGCAAGATGGCCTTCACAACAGGCCCCGTTGAACTTGAGCGGATGATAAAGGAGGCAAATAATGTTAACGTAATAGATGTCAGGGCATCTGAGGATTATGAACAGGGCCATATCCCTGGCTCTGTAAATCTCTCCAAAGACAAATGGGATACCTATGCAGGCCTCAGCAAAGACAAGGTCAATGTCCTTTACTGCTACTCCCAGGTATGCCACCTGGCTGCTGCTGGAGCTTTAAACTTTTCTTCCAAGGGATATCCTGTAATGGAACTGGAGGGGGGATTCCAGACATGGAAGGACTACGGGATGAAGATTGAAAAATAATATAATTAAACCTGTTGCCTGTCACCCAAAGGATAGCGCAACAGATATCTGCGCAGGGGCGTATCTCGATGCGCCCCTGCTATTTTGCCTTTGATCTTCTTTTGGATCCGGGCGGCCTTCCATCCTTTGGCAGTTCCTTCAGGGACTCAGCAAAGTCATGAAGCCGCTTCTCGACAAGATAGTTTATTGTCCCCTCAGGAAATCTTCTATCCGGCCCCCTATCCCCGGATAGACTTCCTGTGAGTATCTCGATCCCCTCATCGATTGACTTTACTCCCCAGATGTGGAACGTCTTTGACCTGACCGCCTCAACAACATCCTCGCGGAGCATGAGGTTCTTAGCATTGCTTTGGGGGATGATCACACCCTGCTCCCCAGTCATACCCTTGGCCTTGCATATATCAAAAAAACCCTCAATCTTCTGATTAACCCCTCCTATGGCCTGGACGTCACCATGCTGATTTACTGATCCTGTCACGGCAATCCCCTGTTTAATCGGCAGGCCGGCTAATGCGGAAAGCAATGCATAGAGTTCCGTTGAAGAAGCGCTATCGCCCTCCACGCCATCATAGCTCTGCTCAAAAACAAGCCTTGCCGCAAGCGTGAGTGGTTTTTCCTGTGCATATTTTTGCGCCAGGTATCCACCCAGGATTAAGATCCCTTTGCTATGGATCGGCCCGCCAAGCTCAACCTCCCGCTCGATGTCTATAATACCTCCCTGTCCGGGTTCCACGCTGGCCGTAATCCTGCTCGGCTTTCCGAACATGTAATCGCCAAGGCTTATTACTGACAGCCCATTGACCTGTCCTACGGCCTGGCCGGCAGTATCTATTAATATTGTCCCCCTCGAGATCATCTCACAAATCCGCTCCTGAATGAGACTTGAGCGGTATACCTTCTGATCTAAAGACTTTTGCATATGTGCTGCGCCTACACGTACAGCCCCCTCCTGATGAGCCCAGAAATGGGCCTCCCTTACGACATCCACCAGCGCCCCAAAATGGGTAGAGAGCTTCTCCTGGTCCTCTGCCAGGCGCGCAGCGTGCTCTAACAGCCTTGCGACGGCGCCGCTATCGAGAGGCTTTAAGTTTTCCTTTTGGCAGAAGGTGGACAGGAAGGCCAGAAAATCCTGAATATTTTCGTCAATGCAGTCCATGCGTGTATCAAAGTCCGCCTTGACCTTAAATAGTTCGGGAAACTCTTCATCGTAGGCATGGAGAAGATAATAGAGCATAGGGTGCCCGATGAGCACAACCTTGATGTCAAAACCGACCGGCTCCGGCCGCAGGCTCTTGGTGGTTAGAAACCCCAACCTCTCTCCAGGCTCTTCAATCTGGATCTCACGACTCCTGAGCGCCCGCTTAAGGCCATCCCAACTGAAGAGGTTCCTAAGGACGTCTTCCACCGGGACAACAAGAAACCCGCCATTGGCGCGGTGAAGCGACCCGGCCTTTATCATCGTGAAGTCGGTATAGAGGGCGCCGAGCTGGGTCTCCTTTTCGATCCGACCGAAGAGATTATTGTAGCTTGGGTTGAGTTCAACTACCACAGGCGCACCGCCAAGCCTGCTGTTATCTACAAGCACATTGACCTGATACCTCCTGAAAGGCATCTCCTGCAGCCATGGGGCCTGCAGAGAAAGGCCTTCCAGGACCTGACCCGCAGGACCGGATTGCCCGGATTTAAAGATCTTGATATTCTCAAGTATGTCCTTCTGAACGGCCCTAAGATATTCCACAATCTCAGGCAGGTCGCGATATTTCTCTTCAAGGTCATCAATCAGCCCGCCTACGATATATAGGGCTACCTTCCTGTCAATCTCTTCCATCTTTTTATGGGCCTCGCGTTCAATGCCGCGGACCTGTTTTAGGCTGGACGTGAGCTCCTCCTGGAGGAGATCACGTTTGCGCTGGAAATCCTCGCGGGCAGCAACAGGCAGCGCTGCAAGCTCTGCCTCACTCAATGGCCTGCCTCCAAGCATCGGGATCATAATGATACCAAATGAAGTCGCCTCTATCGTAAAGCCGGCCTCATTCGCCTGCGTATTAAGCCTTTCCAGTACCCCAGATCTCTGGCCTTCCATGGCCTTTGCAATTTCATCCCGCCTGGCTCCATACTCTTCGCTCTCAAAGGAATTAGGGATCTCACGCTGGATATGCTCGATCAGCGTCTTCATATCCTGCTGGAGCTGGCGGCCCCGGCCGGCAGGGAGTTTAACTACCCTGGGCTTATAGGAGTCATCAAAGTTGTTCACATAGCACCAATCGGCCGGGATATCTTTCCGGCTGGCAAGCTCTTCCAGAAAAGATTTAACAGCAGTCATTTTTCCCATGCCTGGCGGTCCTGCCACATAGATATTAAATCCTCTCTCCCGGATGTCCAGCCCAAACAGGAGCGCAGAAACGGCACGCTTTTGTCCGATGATCCCCTCAAGGGGTTTTAAGTTCTCTGTGGTATCAATGCACGATGCCTTATGATCAAATGTACGCCGCAGCTGCTCAGGCAGCAATTCCTGTATCACCCCGATTTTCCCTCCCTCTTTGTTACCATCATCTCCCCTGCCCTGTAGGCATAAATCACACGGTATGCCTCCCTGACAAGAAGGGTCGCAAGGGCTATTAGTATGATGGCTATTGTACCATTTATGTCAAATCCTATGCGGCCCTCTAAGACCATCTTTATCATAGGGCCCGCCTGAATAATCAGTGACCAGATGGTCATTATCATCACAAAGATCATCGGTATAAAGGTGATAAGGTAATTCTTCCCCTCTTTCATCAGCCAGACAGAGATCCCAAGGAGGCTTAGCGCAGCAAGGAGCTGATTGGAGCTTCCGAAGACAGGCCAGAATTTCAGATATGCCTGCTCCTTTGTGGATATCAGAAATATGGCTGGTACCAATATGGTGATAAAGGTAGCTAAAACCCGTCCGGTATGGTCCTGCCAGCCCGTTAATTCTTGAAGGATATATCTGCCGAGTCTGGTTGATACATCGAGGGTATCATATACGAATGTGGCAAAGGCCAGGAGACCAAAGGTAAGCGCAAGTTCCACAGGAACGCCTAGAACCATGGCAAACCTTGCAAGGCCATGAGCGTATATCTCCGTAGGCTGGAGTTTCAATGCCTCGCTGCCTGGCGCCAGAATCATAATGGTAGCAAGGGCGATCAGCGCTACAAGCCCCTCAAGGAGCATCCCGCCATAACCTACAAGATGGGCATCGCCCTCTTTGCTGATCTGTTTTGAAGTAGTGCCTGAGCAGACAAGACCATGGAAGCCGGAGCAGGCCCCGCAGGCAACAGTAATGAAGAGGATCGGAAAGAGCGGCGCGCCAAGCGCATTCTTAAAGCCTACAAAGGCAGGATAACTTACCTTGTAACCACCCAGCATAATACCGAAGATACCTACAACAAGCGAACTGTACAAGAAATACCCGCCAAGGTATCCCCTCGGCTGCAACAGCAGCCAGAATGGGAGGATGGAGGCGACAAAGCAGTAAGCAAGGATAATGAGCACCCATCCCTTGTTCTGTCCGCCCGGAAACCAGTCCGGAATAGTAATGGGGATCTTCTGGCCATACCATACAATCAATATCAGAAGCGGGAGGGCAACTGCAGTGGCTAATGAGAGGGGGATCTTCCACTTATAAAGGGCAATCCCCACAATTATTGCAAGAAGGAGATAGAGTATCGAGGAGGAGGCAACACCAGGCCCTATATCCTTTGCAAGGAATGTAGATGCCGTAAGGTCGGTGAATGCAACGATTACATAATTCAGGGATATCCATATAAAAGCCAGAAATAACATGTATGCCCGCAGGCCCAGGTTTTCCCTCACTATCTCTGCGATAGACATCGCCTTGTGCCTTATAGATGCGACGATATTTGCAAAGTCATGGGCCGAACCGATGAAGATGCAGCCGAGAACGATCCACAAGAGGGTGGGCAGCCAGCCAAACCAGAGGCCTGCAAGGATAGGCCCCACTATTGGCCCTGCGGCTGCAATGGATGAAAAATGCTGTGCAAGCAATATAGGGGTGCTTGCAGGCACGAAGTCCATGCCGTCATTGATAGTGGTTGCCGGGGTTGGCCGGCTGTTATCAAGCCCGGCCTCAGCCGCAAGAAACCTGCCATAGCTTCGATAAGCCAGGATAAACAGACTGATTACAAGCAATGCTATTAAGAAAAGATTCATACTACGCACCCTAGCCTGTGAAGTCCTCCTCCAATAAACTATGTTTGCAGGAAGCACTCCGGTCAAATATCCCTGTAATAAATCTATTTGGTATTATATTTCTATTGACTAAGAAAGGCAACCCCTTAGATCTTGTCTAATATCTGGTCTGCTATCTTGTAAGAGGCCCTAATGTCCTCACTCGTCCTGATCCATGCAGGACTGCCATCTTCGATTAAATGTAGGTTCTTAGGATCAGCAGAGAGCGATGAAAGAGGGTTCGCTGTCTTCTCTTTAACCCGCCCGAAGTTGAGATCGTCACCAATAAATTCTATATGTCCCCCTGAGAAGGGCATAAGCCAGATCAGATTAGCCAGCACTAAATTATTTAACCCATCTAAGTATGACGCTGATAAGATTTGAGAGGAGGGTATAAGGGTAGACACTGTAATCAACCTCTTGTCCGCCGGCGCCCAACTTAAGTCGTCTGAAGGGCTCAATGAGAGCATTAGAAGATTATCGGCTTGCACCGCCTTTGAGTAATCCCTTGTTAGAATAAGATAATCAGCCATTGGGGAGGGGATAAAGCCTGCATCGACCCCAAAATATGATGAGAACCTTTTTTGCTTGGCGATCTTATTATCTTCTTTTGCCTTATTGGATTCCATCACTACTGCCTTACAATCAAATATATCTCCCCTGCTGGTCTTGATCCCTGCTATTCTGTTTCTCTTTATTTGAAATTCATCAATCTCTCCATCATAAAACTCTCCGCCTTCGGATCTTACCTTCTTGACGAGAAGATCGGTTAATATCTCAACCCCTCCCTTTACAGACCTTCCCCCGCCCTTTAACATCCGCAAGATGGCAATAAATCTTAAGGCATCTAACTCCGCTATCCCGATCCCGTAGAAGGCAAGGCTTATAACATCCAGGAATCGAATAAGTCTTTCAGATGGATTGAAACGATTCAGGATATTTCTCCCGCTCTTTCCTGAGAAGCTGATCTTTTTAGCCAATGCCTTAATCTTTCTATAGAGAGATGGCTCACCATTGTCATCGAACAATGCATTAATCCGGTTGACCTCATTGAAAAGGGAGATGATCTGCCCGCCATCTTCTCTGAGTTCCCTGCATAGCTCATCCAGGAGATCTTCCTCTTCCTTGAAGATATCGATCCGATAATCCGGGAAAACTACCTGGAAGGCCGGTGATAGATCCCTGAAGAGCTGCTCCTCTCCCTTTAGGTATGAGAAGGGGATGTCAATATCAGCAAAGACTTCGCCCAGTATCCCATCGGGGCCAAAATCTATAAATAAAGGGTACTCATCCGGGAACTGATACCCGCCCCTCCCGAACCTCTTTCCATTTGATGTTGAAAGGAGAAGAAGATTAACGCCCCTGCTTGCCAGCAGTGCAGATAAAATAAGATGGTTGTATCCGCTTCCGCAAACAATTACGTCGTATCCGGAAGCATTGGTCATCTCATCATTTCCAGCCTGTTAAAGAAATAGGCTATCTCAAAGGCCGCCGAATCCTTAGAGTCAGAGCCGTGCACCGCATTCCTCTCTATATTCGCAGCAAAGAGTTTCCTTATGGTGCCGGGTTCTGCCTTTGCCGGATCAGTCGCACCCATCAGATCCCTGTTCTTCTTGATCGCCCCATCGCCCTCCAGTGCCAGTACAACAACCGGGCCTGATGACATAAAATCCACAAGACTTTTAAAGAAGGGTCTTTCTCTGTGAACATAGTAGAATCCCTCAGCCTCTTCCCTCGACAGACGCAACATCTTCATACCGACAATGCCAAGTCCGTTTGTCTCATACCTCTTTATGATCTCCCCGATAAATCCCTTCTCAACAGCATCAGGCTTGACTATTGCCAGTGTCCTCTCCATTACCTTTGACCTCCCCTATGTTTTTTAATCTTCAGAATAGACGGCAGCCGCTGTATCCGATTCCCAGACTACAATCCTTGAGACCTTTACCCTGTCACTATTTATCTTATTCCCCATCTGATAATAGAGCCATTTAGCCATATTTTCAGATGAGGGATTAACCTTATCAAAAGGCGGTATCTCATTTAAGAAATGATGTTCCACCTGATCCAGAAGAGACTTCAGACAGGTCTTGAGATCCTTAAAGTCGATTGCAAGACCTATATCATTGAGCTCATTCGCCTTAACCTCAGCCTGCACCTTCCAGTTATGGCCGTGCAGTCTTTCACACTTACCCATATATCCCCGGAGCTGATGGGCCGCAGCAAAGCTATCCTCTATCAATAATCTGTACATTTTAACCTCCCTTACCAATTTAAAATTATATCAAAAGGCTTAATCTTTGGCAAAACATTCGAATCAAAGGTCATGGTTGTGGCAGGCAAAGCACTAAGGTTGCTACGCTCTTATTTCACGAGCCGAGAGATTATGGCAAATCTTCCGGCAAGCATGTTTGGAATTTCGGTGTGTAGAGCAATTGAGGAAGGAGCTAAGGGCAATTACGAAACTGGCGCTGGAATGATTTATTATGTAATATTTATGGAAATATTCTATATATGTCTTTACGATGGGCAACACGCTGACAAATTATCAAGTTGCTCTGTTTATCTATGGTAATACCAATTCTATATTCACCAACCCGAATTTTGTATTTATTGTAATAACCTTTCATACGTTCAAGGTATCCAAGTGTAAAGGGATTAGCCGTCAATAGTTTTTCAAAAACTATATCTTCCATTTGAGATTGTATTTCATTAGGCAATTCGGATAGTTCTTTGAGAAAACGCTTTGTATACTCAACCTTCCACATTTGTCTTCAATGACTGATAATATACTTTCGCATCCTCCACTGACAGCCTTTCATCGTCCTTAACCTCATCCATTATTTTTGACAATCCATAGTTCTCGAGAATTTCTTCTAATCGCTCAAATTCCTCAATGGGTATTTGAACAGCAAAAGGCTTCTGATGTTCATCGAGTACTATATTTTTATGTAATTCTAACATTATCGCGCCTCCCTGCCTCCTTGTTTTGATTTGTATATTTTAGCACATAATGGACAAAATTATAAAAATATTTGAGCGTTACACTTTTACCTGTGTGTGAGGGATGGTTTTATAATTGAGTTTATTTTCTTTGCAAATAAATATCAGAATGACATGATGTAAAGGGTTTGGAATGACCTTTCGGGTCAGATTGCCATACACCCTTCGGATCATATAAACAATTCATAAACAATTCCTTGACAAAATATGCAGGCAGGCTATAATTACACTATAAGAAATTCCTTCAAATCAGGAAATCCCTTATGGGGTAGTAATGATAATCAAAGAAGAAGTCACCCACGTAAACTCTGTCCTTCAAGCCCGACTAGTACCATGTAACATTATATCTTTCGTATATTGAGAAAGTATGATATTCTGGCGACAACTCAATAAAAGGGGGTTGCCATGTCGCCAAGATATCGAGTAACACTGACCAAGGAGGAGCGCAAAGATCTCGAAGCAATGACACGCCGCGGAAGGGCCTACGCCAGAAGATTTATCCATGCCCGTGCTTTGCTGCTGTGTGACGCCGGAGCGGATGGTCCGGCTTGGAATGTTGCTGATGTTGCAACAGCGCTGGGGGTGACCAGCCGGGCGATTGAACACCTCAAAAAACGCTTTGTGGAGGAGGGGCTCGAAGCGGCGCTTGAGCGTAAGCCAAGGGAAAAGCCGCCACGAGAAGTCATCTTTGACGGAGCATTTGAAGCAAGATTGATAGCATTGGCCTGTTCAGACGCCCCGGATGGGCGCCGACAATGGACTGTCAGACTCCTTGCCGACAAGGCCGTCGAGCTTAGCTTTGCCGAATCAGTGTCGCATATGACCGTGCAGCGGGTTTTAAAAAAAACGAACTTAAGCCTCACCTCAGCAAGTACTGGAAAATCCCCCCGGAAGGGAGCGCAGCCTTTGTAGCAAATATGGAGGATGTCCTGGAAATCTATCACATGCCGTATGATCCTGACTACCCGGTGGTGTGCATGGATGAATCTTGCAAACAAATGATCGGCGAAGTCCGCGAGCCAATACCGTGCACACCTGGACATCCGGTACGCATTGACGATGAATACGTCAGAAACGGGACGGCAGAAATATTTATGGAAGTAGAACCACTGGCCGGCAAAAGACATGTAGCGGTCACTGAACATCGTACCAGAAAGGATTGGGCGATGCAGATCAAACAGATGCTTGATGAACGCTATTTGAGCGCGACCAAGGTACGCCTGGTTATGGATAATCTAAACACCCACAGTATTGCCTCACTCTATGAAACATTCGAACCCAAGGAAGCCAGACGTCTGGCGGAACGACTGGATATCCATTACACGCCGAAACACGGCAGCTGGTTGAACATGGCGGAGATCGAATTCAGCGTCCTGAAAGGACAGTGCCTTGATCGCCGGATTCCCGACATGGCAACCATGCAGGCTCAAGTGGCTGCATGGGAAAGTGACAGAAATAACAGCGCGAGAAAAATTGTCTGGCAATTTACGACACCGGACGCTCGGATCAAGCTGAAGCGTCTTTATCCGAATTTATAGGCGTTACATGGTACTAGACCCTTGTGTCTTGTTAAAAAGGGCATATACCAGAATGACTCTTATTTTAAAGAAAGGAGAGGAATATGACCAATGGTGACCCTCTAACACACGATGATTTTCAAACAAATAGATTTGAATTAAGAGAGCCTATTCGTTCTTTTCTTAAAGCTTATAGAAAACTCGCCAATGCTGATGCATGTGCACTCTATTTAATATATGTATATGGGATCAGACTTTGAAATTGATATTTTCACAAAGCACTTTCCTCCTGGATATGGTTGCTGCATGGCAAGAAAGCCCGGCATAGAGTTTGAAGGAGCTTTTTACTACGTTATTACGCACGGCAATCAGTAACAGAAGATATTCAAGTATGCCGCGTATTACGACAAATATCACAAATTCCTCACCATTTACAAAACCGTTATCATTGCGCCCTCTACGCCTATGTCCTCATGGGTAATCCTTCCACCTGCTCCTGGAAACTCAGGACATACCTCTGTCCAGGATCATGCAAGGCATTAATCAGAGTTATACATTGTATTTCAACAAGAAATGTCATTCCAGTCTGACCCAATACGCACACACATAGGTGTGAATAGACGACATTGTCATCAATCATCTCATAATTTAACAAAACGTGTCATTGTCGCTTGTGAACGAGTTATAGGAAATTGTGGGAAATAATAATGAAAGAGAGATATAATATAAAATTATGAAAAGACCTCAGCTTTATTTGGAGACATCTGTTTGGAATTTTTATTTTGCCGATGATGCTCCTGAAAAGAGAGAAATAACCATGAGATTTTTTGACAAGGTGAAACAAGATGAATATGAGATATTTATATCTGATGTTGTCATAGAGGAGACAGGCAGGGCTGATGATAATAAAAAACGGTTGCTCTTGAGCATAATTGCTGAATATAGTCCTACAAGGCTGGTAATCGATGAAGAGGTTACAGAGCTTGCACAAAAGTATATTTCAGAGGGGGTATTGCCTGCCTCAAAAATTGAGGATGCTATGCATGCCGCCGTTGCAACAGTTTTTGAAGTAGATGCACTAATCAGTTGGAATTTAAAGCATTTGGCGAATTTTAAAAAAATGGAATTGATTAACGCAATAAATATAAAGGCTGGATATTTTAAGAGACTGGAGTTAATAACTCCAATGGAGGTGTCTGATGAAGAAGTATGACAAATCCTTAATTGAAGTGTGGGAGTGGAAAGAGAAAGTCTATCATGATGTAAAAAATTTATCGGCCAAAGAGTATATCGAGAGAATTAAAGAGGATGCAACAAAACTTCTTACGGAGGGTCAGATTAAATTAAAGACGATCTCTTTGAAAGAAAAACAGCACAAAGGAACTTGAAAACATTGTCTGCAGCAACAGATAACAGAGTGCTTCGGTCTCTGCCTACCACCAGCCAGGTGCCGACAGTCGGTGAGGTTAACACCCAAGGCTTTGCCCTTCTCAAGAACTCGTACCATTATCCCTTTTTTATATTTCGATTAAATAACGAGGTTAGCCTCTCTCCTTCTTTCTCAGAGATACCACCTTTTTCAAGGGCTATCTTTACTGTCTCCTTTCCAAGCTGACAATATAAACTTAAAAGCTCCGGGGTAGACTTCCGGATCTCGTCTATGTGTCCTTCAATAATTGAGATATCGCCCCTTTGTATCGGCCCTGTTAGGGCCATCGGGATGCCAACATTTTCTATATTTTTAACAGTTCCCTTAATAAGGGACAGGAGCCCTGGCAGGGCCTTTGATCTTGGTATACCCGCGACCCCTAATAACTCAATTCCAGCAGAGAATATGGTTATCAGATAATTGGAGGTAAAGACCGCGCCGCTATGATAGAGAACCTTTCCCTTTGCAGGGATAACCATCTCCTTGCTGCCCAGGTCTTTTACTATCCTTTTGGCAATGATAACAGCCTTTTTGTCCCCCTCTATATTATAGTAAGATCCGATCAGGTTTGTAATGGCCTCCCGGCGTGTTGCAAGACTTTGAAGCGGATGGATTGACCCTATAGAAGCCCCCTTTCTCCTGGCAGAGGCCAGGATATTTGAGGGAAGGGCACCGGACATATGAAATACAAAAGAACCATCTCTGATTGTGCCCCCGATGGCCAATTCATCGCATACCCTTTTAATCATATCATCAGGTGTGGTAATAAATATTATCTTCGCACCAAGCACCGCATCCAGATTAGAATCATATGGAATCCCCCCACCGATGAACTTTGCGCTCCCCCTTGCAGACCTCATACTGTGAGCAGAAACCCCTGCAATCCTGTATCCCTTTCGCATCAGGAGATAACCCAGGGAGGCCCCCAAAACACCTGCACCTATAATAGAAATGGACGGCCTATTCATCCGCTATTTCCCTCCTGATCTCCTCCATCAGCCTCATCAATGGAATCCCTTTTGATCTTGCTATATTTTTCAGGTCGTCGTATTCGGGCATTAACCTAACCTCGCCTGTACATCCTTTGATCACCTTTACCCTTATCCTGCCAAAACTTGTTGAGACATGCCTTATTGACCGCTTAAGGATCTCCCGTCTCACCTCCTTAATTCTAATGCCTATTGTGGTAGTCTCATCAAATACTATCTTCTTTATTACGGCTATCTGATCGGGCTTGGCAAGTATGCTGAGGATAATGCCTGGCCTCCCTTTTTTCATAATAATCGGGGTCAGGTATACATCAAGCGCCCCTGCATCAAAGAGCCTCTCCATGAGATACTCATAGATCTGGGGGTTCATATCGTCGATGTTGGCCTCGATCAGGACAAGCCGGTCACCCTTATCTTCCCCATCCCCCTCACCTATGAAGAGACGAAGCAGATTAGACTGGGAGGCAATATCAAGACTCCCCGCACCGGATCCGACAACATTAAGCTTCATCAAAGGCATATGTCCAAAGCTATCGGCAATAGTAGTTATTATTGCCGCACCGGTGGGGGTTGTAAGCTCATGAGGAATACCATTGGAATATATGGGCGCCCCTTCTAATAATGCCGCAGTGGCAGGGGCAGGCACTGGAAGCCTTCCATGATGGCTGTCAATAAAGCCTGATCCTGTATTAATGGGCGATGAGGATATCTCCCCTATGCCTAGATATTTTATCCCTATAAGGGAACCAACTACATCTAATATAAGATCAATAGAATCTATATGGCCAAAATAAATCTTTTGGCTTTCCCCATGCGCAAGGGCCTCTGCCCTGGAAAGCCTTTCCATAATCTGCCCTGCCCTATCCTTTATGCCGGAATCCAGGGCTGAATTCTTAATGATCCGGTCTATTTCCTGGAAACCTGCCTTTTTCTTCCGGTCTTTGATCCCAAGTTCAACCTTTGTTCCGACAAGCCCTGCCCGCTTAACCTTTTTTGAAGATAACTTGAACCCCTTTATTTTGAGCGCCTGAAGTCCTAAACTGAGATCATCCTCTTTTAATCCTGCATCTATAAGGGCGCCAAGGATCATGTCCCCGGAGATCCCTGATGAGCAGTCAAAGTATCCTATCCTCATTCTCCCTCTCCGAGCATATTGATCTTATGGGCCAGAGAAGCAGCGCCAAACCCATTATCTATATTCACCACGGCAACACCCGCTGCACATGAGTTGAGCATGGTAAGGAGCGCTGCAAGCCCGCCAAAACTTGCCCCATAGCCCCTGCTGGTCGGTACGGCAATAACCGGTTTATCCACAAGGCCGCCTATTACGCTCGGAAGCACCCCATCCATCCCGGCAACAACTATTATCACCCTTGCCGAGAGGATCTGTTCCTTCCTGTCCAGTATGCGATGAAGTCCTGCCACACCAACATCATAGAGGGATGTAACATTACTCCCGAAAAGAAGGGCGGTCTCTCTTGCCTCCTCTGCAAAAGGGATATCGGCTGTCCCAGCAGTGACAAGGAGGATATTGCCTTTCCCATTTCCCCTCCTCTTTACATTAATCACTATAGTCCTTCCGAGCCGGTTGTATCTTGCCCTCTTATCTATTGCCTTTATCCCCTTGAAAACCTCTTCAGTGGCCCTCGTAATCAGTATATCGCCCTTATTCATCAGCATCTTCTTTGTTATCTCTGTCACCTGCTCCTTTGTCTTACCATCGGCAAGTATCACCTCCGGCATCCCCTGACGGATATGCCTGTGGTGGTCTATGGTGGCAAAACCTATATCCTCATAGGGAAGAACCTTTAGTCTCTCAAGGGCCTCTTCTGCCGACAATCGCCTGTCCCTCACCAGACCAAGGATCTTCTTTATTCCATCAGTATGCACTGATTCTCCACAAGGCTTTCCTCTATGTCTTCCAGTAATCCGAGAGACTCTGCATTCTCAAGATAAAGGTCTACAGCTTCCTTTAGATTTTCCACTGCCTCAGAAATGGAGTCTCCACAACTGGCAACTCCTAACTCAGGACATTTTGAAACATACCCTTCCTTTTCCTTCCAGACCACCACTGTATAATCAAATGTCTTCATTTGGCCCCTTCTGCTGATAATTGTTGATCCCTCACCATCTCAAGGACCTCTTTTATGTCGTTGGTATGCATCAGTATTATTCTTTCCAATAGCTATTCTTAACTTTATATATCTTTGAAAGATATTTTTCACATGCATTTACTATCTTTTCTGCATAATTTAGATCTTCTCTTGCAACATCTGCATCAATATAGCTTTCAAAATCATAATCACCTGTTTGTCGCTCTTTAAATAATTTTCTTATTGTTGCGGCAAAAGAAGAAGGGAAGTTTTTTGTTTTTATAAATTCCCTGTTAAATGCCCCGATAGTCTGTCCATGGGATGAAAAATGTAATCCCTTTGAAAACAATGCTGCAGAAATAGCATGATAGACCGCATAATATGCACGGGAAACAGAATCGTCATATTGATCGTTATCAAGATCTATTTTGGCTGCTTTTAGTTTTTTGTGCGCCTTTATCAGCATCATCTTAATAACATCAATATCTCCTGCCTTCATAATTTGATCCCTTCATGCAATATATTCAGCCCTATAGGAAATCTCTTTTTTCTTTCCCATTCTACTTCATCACAAATAATATCTCCAATTAAAACATCATACTTATACATAAAATCATTGCCAATATTCAGAAGAGTTTTTTCGAATGTCTTTCTTCTTCTGTCGACAACGACAAGAAAATCATAATCTGAACCTTCTTTAAAATCACCTCTTGCATGAGAACCAAACAAAACAATCTCTTTTAAATGATTCTTTAATTTATTCCTCACAACCTGTGCAAACTCCTTAGATACCTTATCTACCTTACTTTTTCTCATATTCCTTTTCGCCCTCAGCAGCCGCAAGCATCTATAAACAGTATAATAGATATTATCTCAGCTTTTTTTGCTTTAATTGACAACACAATAATAATTTCCAGATGTAATCCCACTAGTGTCCGGTAAAAGCTTATAAAAGCAAGGCCTGTTCTTTATACTTGTTAGATAATATAGGCGACCAAACCTTCATCTGACAAGGAGGAACAGACCATGCAGATAGTATACACCATCTTCTCGGAGATATTGAAACTTTGTCCGAGATATCAATTTGAGAGAGCAGTAGAGCGGTACCAGGGAGACCGATACATGAAGACATTTGGCACTTGGCAACAATATATTACCATTCTCTATTCCCAGATCACGCTGAAGGATAGCCTGCGGGATATAGAAACGGGACTTTCATCACATAGTACCAGGTGGTATCACCTCGGGCTTACTGGTGTGCACAGAAGCACTTTATCCGATGCCAATACAAAGAGGGATTATCGGATATTCGAGGATACATTTTATCACCTTCTTGCACGATGTAGGGATCTGACGCCAAAGCATAAGTTTCGTTTCAAAAATCCCTTGTATACGATAGATTCCACGACGATTGACCTGTGTCTTTCAGTATTCCCCTGGGCAAAGTTCAGAAAAACCAAAGGGGCAATCAAGATGCACTGTCTTTATGACCATTCGGGGGCCATGCCTTGCTTTCTGACCGTGACCGATGGCAAGAGGAATGATGTCAGGGCAGCGAAGGAGACCTCTCATCCCCTATCACCGGACAGCATCGTTTCGGTGGATAAGGCATACATAGATTACAAGTGGCTTTATTCACTTGCAGAACAAGGGGTATGGTTTGTCACGAGGGCCAAGTCCAATATAGATTATGC
This sequence comes from Nitrospirota bacterium, assembly GCA_016234185.1. GTDB lineage: Bacteria > Nitrospirota > Nitrospiria > JACRHA01 > JACRHA01 > JACRHA01. Next base: position 2,386 of record JACRHA010000032.1, on the reverse strand, counting down.
TGTAACCGGACAGCATCAGGTTACAGGCAAAGGGGTCTTAAGCGATGAGCGTATTTCCCTTTCCGGCATTAAGACAAAGACCCTATATCCTAAAGATTTAAGGCTTATCCGGTACTATGACGAAGAGCGGCAAAAGATATTGACGTTCCTGACCAATAATTTCAAGCTTGCCACCAGGACGATTGCCCAGATATATAAATCACGATGGCAGATAGAATTGTTTTTCAAGTGGATCAAGCAGAATCTAAAGATCAAATCTTTCCTCGGTACCAGCAAGAATGCCGTGCTCACCCAGATATGGATAGCTATGTGCTATTACCTGCTATTGACCTATATCAAATACCAGACCAAATACGGTTATTCCTTGCTTCAATTGAGCCGTGTGATTCGGAAATGCTTTTTGAAAGAAAGGTTCTTATAGATATTCTAACACTTAAACCAGGGCGTCTCCTTGCAGTGCGAAATGCACCCATGCAAGGGGCTCTATTTTAACCGGACAGTAGTGAGTCGTTGTAAGTAAATTCATCAATCTCGAGGCAATAAAGAGTTTATTCCTCTTTCTTTCTGTCGCGTCTTGTAAACTCATTAAAAATGTCGCTAGACAAAGGAATGGTTGGGTCAAATATACTTTTTTCATGCCTTATTGACGGATACTTCAATAACCAGGAGCATTATAGCAGGATAATATTAAAATCCTGAAATAAGCAAAATCTGCCACAATTTGTTAAAAGGATCTCGGCATTCAAAAATTCTTCCCTCCCACCTCACCACCTACATCCTGCTCCATAAGGTCAGAGACGGCCTTACGCGGGTCTTTATCCTCAAACAGGACTGCATATATCTGCTCCACAATAGGCATCCGGACGTTATATTTCTTTGCGAGCTCATAGGCCGACCTTGTTGTCTTTACCCCTTCTGCCACCGTCTTCATATTTTCCAGGATCTCTGAAAGTTTAATCCCCTGTCCTATCTTGTATCCCACCATCCTGTTTCTGCTCAAATGACCTGTGCATGTAAGCACCAAGTCGCCCATGCCGGAAAGCCCGGCAAATGTTACAGGATCGGCGCCCATAGCCACGCCAAGCCTTGTGATCTCGGCAAGGCCCCTGGTTATCAGGGCAGCCCTTGTGTTGTGGCCAAACCCTAACCCATCTGACCCGCCTGATGCCAGGGCTATAACATTCTTTAATGCACCTCCAAGCTGGACACCCGTTACATCGGATGAGGTAAATACCTTGAAATATGGCGTGGTAAATGTCTTCTGTATCTTTGAGCACAACTGATTGTCAAAACCGGCAAGGGATACTGCCGTTGGAAGTCTTTTTGAAACCTCCTCGGCAAAGCTTGGGCCGGAAAGAAACATCAGCCTTCTGTGGTATTGAGCGGGAAATACATCTCTAATCACATCTGACATGAGCATAAGGGAGTCATTCTCTATCCCTTTTGTGCAACTAATAAGCACGGAGTCCTTCCCGACCAGATCAGGCATCTGTTTCAATACCGATCTGGCAGCCTGTGATGGGACTACAAAGACTATAATGCCTGATCCGGCCAGCGCCTCATCCAGGGATGACGTGGCGGCTATATTCTCTGGAAGCTCTACCCCTGGCAGGTATAACTTATTCTCCCTTGTGTTCTGGATATCGCCTGCAAGCTCTTTCTCATATACCCATAGCCTTACAGTATATCCCTTATCAGCCAGAAGAAAAGCAAGGGCAGTACCCCAGCCCCCGCCCCCTATAACCGCAATGTTCTCCAACCAGTTCTCCCTGAAAACGTTAGCCTGATTATATTTGTTTGGAAGAATAGGTGTCAAGGTTGCAAATGATAAGAGCAGCTACGTTGTTCGCCTTTACATCTTTCCTGTATCCAGCGAAAACTCCCTATAAAGATCCACATCCCCATTCTTTTTGATCTGCTTATCTTCGTATGGAATAGCGACGCGGCGATAGAATTCATCAGAGATATTCCTGAAAACACCTGTAACAACGGCGATAAGCCAGTAACGGATCTCCCCGAATTGCAATCTTAAGATCTTAAGTGCAAGGCGTGTGCATGTATAATTTAAAAGGCCGGCAAAGGCGGCATCACCCCCCTCCCCTTTCGCCTCAGCAACGATACGTCCTGCAAGCTCATCAATTAATGGATCGAGCCGTGATCTTTTTTCTTTTGCAATATATGGCATGAATCCCTCCAGATTATTTTATCTATGCAATATAGATTAAATTTATGCGATTATCAATGATGGCTAGTGTAGTGAGTCATAAATCCCTTTACATTGAACCTCTTGAAAAAAGTCAATTATTGTCATTCCCGAGGTAGTAATCGGGAATCCAGTCTCTTTAAGAAACAAAGAAGCTCTGGATTCCCGCCTAAAGACTGCGGG
>JACRHA010000031.1 GCA_016234185.1 Nitrospirota bacterium | reverse complement strand
ATCCTCACAAGCGGGAGGATATCTTCTGAGATACTTGTAAAGGCTGTTAAGAGGGATGTCCCGGTCATCATTTCCAGGAATGCCCCGACAAGTCTTTCCGTGAACCTTGCACTCCATCTTGGGATCACCATCGTCGGTTTTGTCAGGGGTGGAAGACTTAATGTTTATACCCATAAGGACAGGATCCTGGCTAATAACGGCAAGTCATCCTGATTGTAAAGAAATCTATATTATTTAGATTAGTGCTTACTTGTATAAGTTCAGGTTTCGTCATTCCCGCATGTTTTAAGCGGGAATCCATTGATTTTGCTGGATTCCTGCTTTCGCAGGAATGACAAACATAATACGCTAATTTATGCAATTAAACACTAGATATATTTATCAAAGGAGAGCGAAATGATAAGGAAAGAGGCGAGATTTCCCCTGTTGAGGAAGCAAGACTATAAATATGAATTGAAGGATGTAAAAGAACCTAATCTTTTCAGGGACATATTCCCCTACGACCAGGTGAACAAGATCCCGTTCAACAATAGGATAGTCCCGGCAAACCCTCCGCGGGAGGTCTGGATAACAGATACTACCTTCAGGGATGGCCAGCAGGCCCGGCCGCCATATTCTGTGCAGCAGATAGTAGAGATATATGATATGCTGCATCGCCTTGGCGGCCCGAATGGTGTTATCAGACAATGCGAATTCTTTCTTTACAGCAAGAAGGATAAGGATGCTGTGACGAAGTGCCTTGAAACGGGTTATCGCTATCCTGAGGTTACAGGCTGGATAAGGGCAGTGAAGGAGGATTTTAAACTTGTAAAGGAGATGGGTCTTAAGGAGACCGGCATCCTCACTTCATGTTCTGACTATCATATCTTTCTTAAGCTGAATTCAAACAGGAAAGAGGCGATGGATAAGTATCTTGGCGTAGTAAAAGAGGCCCTGAATATCGGGGTAAAACCGAGATGCCACCTTGAAGATATAACCAGGGCCGATTTCTATGGGTTTGTAATTCCATTTGTAAGGGAATTGATGAGGCTTTCCGGGGAGAGCGGGATACCTATAAAAGTAAGGGCCTGTGACACTATGGGATATGGGGTTCCATGGGTAGGCGCAGCAATACCGGTTGGGGTCCCTGAATTGATATACAGTCTTGTCCATGATGGTGGCGTTCCGTCAGAATCACTAGAGTGGCACGGCCACAATGATTTTCATAAGGTACTGATCAATGCATCGACTGCATGGTTATATGGTTGTGCGGCCGTAAATGGAGCCATCCTTGGTTTTGGGGAGAGGACAGGAAATACCCCTGTTGAGGCCCTTGCAATAGAATATATCAGCCTCCATGGAGACAACCATGGCATCGATACAAGGGTGATCACTGAGATAGCAGATTACTTTACAAAGAAATTAGGCGTGCAGATCCCGCCAAACTATCCTCTTGCGGGGTCAGAATTCAATACGACCAGCGCCGGGATACACGCTGATGGTGTCTTAAAGAACGAGGAGATTTATAACATATTTGACACGAAGAAGATCTTAAACAGGCCTATAGGTATCACCATTACAGATAAGTCCGGTACAGCCGGGATTGCCTATTGGCTGAATACCCATCTCAACTTAAGCGACGACATGAAGATAGACAAGCACCATCCCGGAATTCTAAAGATCAATAAATGGGTAATGGACCAATATGAGGGGGGGAGGCTCACATCGATCTCATCCAACGAGATGCTTGCCCAGGCGAAGAAGTATCTCCCTGAATACTTTGAGTCTGATCTGGATAAACTGAAAAAGAAGGCGGCGGAGATCGCATTCCATCTTGTTGAGGCTGTTGTAGTACATTCTGAATTCAAGACCATGAACCCGAAACAGCAGGAATTCCCCATGAAGAAGCTCCTGGAGGAGAACCCCTTTATCCAGTTTGCCTATGTGGTAGATATGGATGGCAGGAAGATCACTCAGAACATAACACAGATAGTTGATAAGTCCAAATATGAGAAGTTTGGATTAGGCGAGGATTTCTCCGATCGTCCCTGGTTTGTAGGGCCGATTAAGGACGGCAAGACCCATATAACAGATTTCTATAAGTCCATGATCACAGGCGCCCTCTGTATAACGGTCTCGACCCCGATCCGAAACAAGAAGGACGAGATTATCGGTGTATGCGGGATCGATAT
>JACRHA010000034.1 GCA_016234185.1 Nitrospirota bacterium | reverse complement strand
GGCCTGTTGTTTGCAGGTATCTTCTTTTTTATTGCTGTGAATGAGAATAACAATCGATAATATTTGGTGAGCCGCGATGGATTCGAACCATCGACACCCGCCTTAAAAGGGCGGTGCTCTACCAGGCTGAGCTAGCGGCCCACTCACGATTCGATTGAAGGTTATCAAATCCCTCATCGGGTGTCAAGATAAGGATTGAGAAGTAATGGGCTATATTGTATAATTTTAATTATACTTTAGGGGATCCGCCTTCATAAAAGATGACGATTCTTGAGACAAAAAGCCTTACCAAGGCCTTTGACGGGCTTGTAGCCCTTGAGGGTATAGACCTTTCTGTGTCGACTGGAAATATCACCGGACTTATAGGCCCAAATGGTGCGGGGAAGACCACCTTCTTTAACTGTGTAACAGGGGTGCATCGATCTACAAAAGGGGAGATTAGATTTAAGGGTAGGGATATCATAGGGCTAAAACCCCACAAGATAACGGAAGGCGGTATTGCCAGGACCTTCCAGGGGATAAGACTCTTTGCCGATATGACCTGCGCGGAGAATGTTATGGTGGGGGGCCATTGCCGGACAAGAGGCGGATTTCTGGGTTCACTTCTTAGGACAAAAGGGGTAATCAGAGAAGAGCGGGAACTCCTTGAAAAGGCGATGATGCTGCTCGATTTTGTCGGGTTAAAGAATATGGCGCATACACTTGGAGGAGGTCTTTCTTATGGGGATCAAAAGAGGGTTGAGATAGCAAGGGCCCTTGCCAGTGATCCTGAACTCCTTCTCCTTGATGAGCCGGCGGCCGGGATGAACCCGATGGAGACCAAAATGTTGATGGACCTAATCAGGCGGATAAGAGAGAGAGGGGTAACGGTCCTCCTGATAGAACATGATATGCGTCTTGTAATGGGGATCTCGGACATGGTTGTGGTGCTCGATCATGGGATCAAGATAGCGGAGGGGAGGCCTGATCAGATCCAGAGAGATGAAAAGGTAATCGAGGCCTATCTGGGCAGAGAGTTGGCAGGTGCTTAAGGTCAAGGATCTCCGCACCTTTTATAGATCTATCGAGGCGCTAAAGTCTGTTTCCATGGAGGTTGAGGAAGGGGAGATTGTTGCGCTGATAGGCGCCAATGGCGCGGGAAAGACGACGATGTTGATGACCATCTCAGGGATGCTCAGGGCCAGGAGTGGATTGGTAGAGTTCAGCGGAAAACGGATAGACGGGCTTAAGCCCCATGAGATAGTTCGATTGGGGATATCACAGGTGCCTGAGGGGAGGAGGATATTCCCCGGGCTTACTGTCCTGGAAAATATTGAGCTTGGCGGTTTTATGGTGAAGGATAAAAAAGAGTTGTTAAATCGGATCGAAATGGTCTATGCATACTTTCCGGTTTTGAAGGAAAGATCATCCCAGTTTGGCGGCACATTAAGCGGCGGTGAGCAGCAGATGCTTGCAATCGGGAGGGCGCTAATGGCAAGACCAAGATTGCTATTGTTGGATGAACCTTCATTGGGTTTGGCGCCTTTAATGGTAGCAAGGATCTTTGAGATAATTAGAAAGATAAATAACGAGGGGAATACGATCCTCCTCGTAGAACAGAATGCGAGGGCAGCCCTTGAGCTTGCCCATCGCGGCTATGTGATGGAGACAGGACGGATAGTGATGACCGATAGGGCAGAACGGCTTTTGCAAGATTCAAGGGTAAGGGAGACCTATCTTGGTGAAAGGGGATTGGCTTGAAAAGGACCTGCCTTTTTGAACCCCACAAGACCTTAGGCGCCAGGCTTATCGAATTTTCCGGCTGGGAGATGCCGCTTTCCTATTCCGGGGTAACGGATGAGCATAGGACAGTTAGGGAGAGTGCAGGCGTCTTTGATATAGGACATATGGGTAGGATAGAGATCTCCGGCAGTGGTTCTGGGCCCCTTTTAGAGATGCTTATTGTTAGCAATGTGGCAAGGATGTCAATAGGCTCGGCTGAATATACCCTGATCTGCAACCATTCAGCGGGGATTATTGACGACATCATCATCTCAAAGAGGGATAAGGATAGATATCTGCTCTGTGTAAATGCGGGAAACAGAGAAAAGATTTTGATCTGGATATCCAGTATAGGGGTTAATTTTGATTATAAAATTTATGACCTTACAGATAAGACCGGTATGATTGCGCTACAGGGCCCAATGTCAAGGTCTATACTTGAGGCGGCCGCCTCAAGGGATGTTGCTTCTATTAAACCATGGCACATAGTGGAGACAGAGATAGACAGTGCATCAACGCTTGTATCTATGACCGGTTATACAGGGGAGATTGGTTGTGAAATTATTATGAATTCCGCCGATTGCACTAGGGTCTGGACGGCCTTGCTGGACGCCGGAAGGGGTTTCGGCATCAAACCCTGCGGTCTTGGTGCAAGGGATACGTTAAGGCTTGAGATGGGCTATTCATTGCATGGAAATGACATAGATGAGGATACAACACCTATAGAGGCGGGCCTTGAATGGGTAGTAGACTTTAGTAAGGATGATTTTATCGGGAAGGCGGTTATGCTGGAGCAGAAGAAGAATGGCGCTCAAAGGAGGCTGATATTCTTTGAACTCTTACAGAAGGGGATTCCAAGGAAGGGTTTTAAGATCTTCTCTGACGGAAAGGAGATAGGCGTTGTAACCAGCGGGAACATCTCGCCTATGCTCAATAAGGGGATAGGTATCGGTTATGTCCTGCCAGAATATGCAAAATCCGGACTAGAGGTTCTTGTTGATATACGGGGCAGGGTTGTGCCGGTCGTTATTGTTATGAGGCCCTTTTATTCAAGAAAATGACAAAGCTCAAAGTTCAAATAAGTTTGACATTTGGATTTTGGTATTTGGATTTAATTTGCGTTGGTTTTAGATGAGGGTCATATCGGGTATTGCAAGAGGCAGAAAGATCAGGGCCCCAAAGGGGATGGAACTTAGACCTACATCGGACAGGGTGAAGGAATCCCTCTTTAATATTATCAGGGATAGGGTAGAGGGGTGTCGATTTTTAGATCTCTTTTCGGGCACCGGGAATATAGGCATTGAGGCAATAAGCAGGGGCGCGGCCTGGGTGACTTTTGTAGAGAGAGATCCCCGCTTCCTGAAGTCAATAAGGGAGAATCTATCCCTTATTGGTCTTGAGTCGGGGTGTGAGATTATATCATCAGGCGCAGCAGAATATATCAAGAAGGGAGCAAAGGAAGGAAAACAATTTAATATTATATTCGTGGATCCTCCATATAAATCGGATATCCTGGAAAAAGAGATCTTTCCCCTTCTCGGGGAGACAGAAATCCTTGCTAAAGGAGGTGTAGTTGTTGTAGAACATTATTCTAAGAAAAAATTGCCGGATGGTGCCGGTAAATTAATTCATGGGGATGATTATAGATATGGGGATACAATGCTTTCTCTTTACGAATCCAGTAATAGTGAGGAGGTATTAAGGGGATGAAGAGGGCTGTATACCCGGGGACATTTGACCCAATAACAAATGGGCACGTCGATATAATAAGAAGGACCCTCAGGATCTTCGATAAGGTAGTCATAGCTGTTGCACCTAACCCAAAAAAGACACCTCTATTTGACCTGAAAGAGAGGATCTTCATGATCGAAGAGGCAACGAGGGGGATGAAGAATATAGAGATTGAGCCCTTCGAGGGCCTGCTTGTGGATTACGTCAAAGAGCGTGGGGCAGATGCGATTATAAGGGGGCTTAGGGCGGTATCAGACTTTGAGTACGAACTCCAGATGGCATTAATGAACAGGAAGCTCTCTGATACGATTGAGACCGTCTTTCTCATGCCCAGTGAGGAGTATTCATATCTTACATCAAGTATTGTAAAAGAGGTGGCGAGCTATGGTGGTGAAGTAAAGGATCTCGTGCCATCAATAGTCGCAAGGAGATTAAGCGAACTTTTCAAGAGGAGAGATTAATGAAATTAGCTGGAAGGATAGGGAGGATAAAGCCTTCTCCTACACTCGCCATGACGGCAAAGGCAAAGACGATGAAGGCCCAGGGAATTGATGTCATAGATTTTGGGGTAGGGGAGCCTGATTTTGATACGCCCGATGACGTCAAGGAGGAGGCAATAAAGGCCATCAGGTCAGGTTTCACAAAGTATACAGCGCCATCCGGGACGGACGAACTGAAAGATGCAATAATAGAGAAGTTCAAAAAGGACAATAGCCTTGAATATGAAAGGTCCCAGATTATAGTCTCCTGCGGTGCCAAGCATAGCCTTTACAACATAGCCCAGGTCCTGTTCGAGGCAGGCGATGAGGTGATAATCCCATCCCCCTACTGGGTCTCCTATCCGGACCAGATAATTTTGAATGATGGAATCCCTGTTTTTGTCAAGACAGAAGAAAAGGATCAATTCAAGTTGAAAGCCAAGGCGCTAAAAAAACATATAACCCCTAGGACTAAGGCCATTATCCTTAACTCTCCATCAAACCCCACCGGTTCGGCATATGAAATTAAAGACCTAGAAGAGATCGCAGAGATTGCATTAAGGCATAATACCTATATCATCTCCGATGAGATTTACGAGAAGATAGTCTACGATGGATTTAGGCATGTAAGTATTGCCTCATTAGGGAAAGAGCTTAAGAATCTGACAATCCTGGTAAATGGTGTATCGAAATCCCATTCAATGACGGGATGGAGGATCGGTTATACCGCAGGCCCAAAGGAGATAATAACTGCCATGTCGAACCTCCAGAGCCAGTCTACATCAAACCCGACATCCATTTCACAGAAGGCCGCCGTCGCTGCGCTAAAGGGCTCTGATCATTTTGTAAATATGATGGTCTCTGAGTTTGATAAGAGGAGGAGATACATAGTAGATCGCTTGAATAAGATGAAGGGGGTAAAATGCTTGATGCCGCAAGGGGCCTTCTATGCCTTTCCGAATGTATCAAGCTATTATGGAAAAAGCGTGAATAACCGGAAGATTAGTGGTTCCCTGGATCTTGCGACATATCTCCTTGAAGAGGCGAAGATAGCCGCTGTGTCAGGCGATTCTTTCGGCGCAGATGAATTTATCAGGTTCTCTTATGCTACCTCCATGGAGAATATAAAGAAGGGACTGGACAGGATGGAGGAGGCGCTGGGGAAGATTAAATAGTGCCTACACCACATCAACAAAAATTGTATGGAGCCCGGTTGTGCCGTTTGGGTACGAATTGCTCTCTTCCGCCGTCTGGAGCCTTCCCTTCATATCAGTGGCCCTGACAACCATAGAATATTCACCGCTTTTGGGGATATTCCATATGTACCTCCATTTAATCCAGGCATACTGAGAGATGGTTTCCTCTATTAATGCCTCATTCCAGGACCTACCTCCATCCGTTGATACCTCTACCTTACTTATGCCTTCATCACCGGCAAAGGCTATGCCTTTAATAGTGTAATTATTATCCCTTATTGTCTGGAAATATCCAGGATCATCTATCCTTGATTGGATATTGACATGGGCATTATCCGACCATCCCCTTGTCTGCCAGTAGCCAAGGTAGTTGTTATCTGTAAGCTCTATCTCTCTTAACCATTTGACATTCTTCATGCCATAGATCCCCGGAACGATGGCCCTAAGGGGATACCCATGCTCCATTGGCAGGTCCATGCCATTCATCTTGTAGGCCAGCATAACATCGTTATTCATGGCATAATAGTATGTAATGCTGTCGCTGTAACCGTCCGCCCCCTTGAACACAACCTTGTAAACCCTGTCTTCAGCCTCTGCCTCTCTTAACAGTGAACTAAGCGGTATCCCCCTCCAGAGGGCATTTGACATCTTATCGCCGCCTATTTCATTCTCTATGCACTCTAGTGTTACGGCCTTTTCAATATATGGTCTCTTTAAGATATCACTATATCTAAGATTGAGTCCCTTTCCCACAAATCCGGCGACAGACAGTGACCAGCTATTGATATCCATGCCTGGTATTGATGTATAGCTTACAGTATAGAAGTTGTCATTCGGGGTTAGAAGATTTGTATTGCGCGAGGGTTTTGCATAGATTTTTTTTAGTATGAAGGTTGCCACGCTGCTGCTTTTTGTTATAGCGGTGGCCAGGAAACCTATTCCGAGTCCTATGACGGAATATTTTAGGAATCTTCTCCGATCAAAATCCATATTTATTATTTTAAACCGGAATTCAGCGGATCTTCAAGGCTTAGATAAACCCATGCTCCCTTATAAACTCCATATCAATTGTATCTTTATTGGGTTCTCTATTTCCATGTATCAGAAAGGCCTCTACATATTTTCCAATCAGGTCGTTTTCGAGATTAACCTTTTCACCTATCTTCCTGGATCCGAGCGTGGTCATCTTGATAGTAAAGGGGATAAGCATTACCAGAAAGGAGCTACCTTCCACATCATTGATAGTGAGGCTTACCCCGTCTATTGCTATTGATCCTTTTTTTATAGAGTACTTTAGTATATTGGGGGGTGCTGCGATCTTTAAGGCGATAGAGTCTCCAACATCTTTTCTGCTCGCAATAGATCCAACACCATCTACGTGCCCTGTTACAAGGTGTCCGCCTATCCTGTCGGAAAGTCTGATGGCCCTTTCCAGGTTTACGCTATCTCCTTTTTTTAGATCCGAAAGTGTAGTTATGTTAAGCGTCTCGAAGGATGCGTCAACGGAGAACTCCTTCTCCTTGAGCATTGATACGGTCATGCAGGCCCCATTAACGGTAATGCTGTCTCCCTCTTTTAAATCGGAGAGGACCTTCCCGGCAGAAACCGCTAATTTATAAGATCTTGCCCCCTTTTTTATATCCCTTATCAGGCCGATCTCTTCAATAATGCCGGAAAACATCTATTTTTTAAGACAGCTATCCCTCTCAAAGGCATCAGGAAAATTCTTCTTGAGCAGTCCCTCTATCTCCTTAAGCGTCTCCTTAAGTTCATCAAATTTTTTTCCTTCAGACAAAAAGTATGCCTTTCTGAAGCTGTTCTTTATCTTTGTGCTTGCATCGAAGTCCTTCTTTTCGAGTACGGGATCTATCGTCTGATATTCTGTGAAGGCGATCCTTATCCTCAGTACCATCCTATCCAAATCCTTATCAATAGACTCAATGCTTTCCATGAGGAGGTTTCTTATATCAATCACAATGAGCTTGGCTATAGAGTTTGCTATTGATATGCGATCTTCTTTGTAGAGGGCATTGCTGATCTCTGATTCTATTTTGATGCAGAACCTCTTGTTTACCTCTGAGATAACAGGATTTAAAAGTATGAGGGATTTTTCAACCTTTGATCCCTCACCGTTTTTGGCAAAGACCAGCATATTCTTGTATATTTCTGCTGCAGGCACCGGCATATTACTCCTCGCATCCTGAGCATAAACTATATTGCCGTAGGACATGATGATAATGGTCAGCCCTGCGACAATAACAAATATTCTATGCATGTTCTCTTACGTTTAGGTCAATAATGTTAGTAATATATTCTATGTCCTATTGAAAAGTCAATCGTTTGGCGGGCTTCTAATTACTTGAATATCTGATCTTAGATCATATAAGATAAAACAAAACAAGAGGGAAACTGAATGCCCGAAAGGTTCACGAATCTTGTAAAAATCATGGAGAGGCTGAGAGGCGATGACGGATGCCCATGGGATAAGGAGCAGACGCCTGAATCGTTGAAGCCTTTTTTAATTGAAGAGGCATATGAGGTCCTCGAGGCCCTCGATGAAAAAGACAGCGCCAAGCTGAAAGAGGAGCTTGGCGATCTTTTATACCAGATCCTATTTCATGCCCAGATTGCAAAGGAGAAAGGGGAATTTGGCATAGACGATATACTTGAAAGCTCTATAGAAAAAATGGTCAGGCGGCATCCTCATGTATTTGGAGATAAAAAAGCCAAGGATTCAAAAGAGGTTTTAGTGCATTGGGAGGAGACGAAGAAGAAGGAGAAGAGGGACAGGAAGTCAATACTCGAGGGTGTTCCAAAAGAGCTTCCAGCGCTTCTGAGGGCGCATCAGCTCCAATCAAGGGCCGCCAGGGTCGGCTTCGACTGGAAGAGGATCGATCAGGTCTTTGATAAGGTGGAGGAGGAGATCTCGGAGTTTAAGGAGGCCTACAGAAATAAGGAGCGGGAGAGGATGGAGGATGAATTGGGTGATATCTTCTTCTCTTTAGTAAATGTGGCCCGGTTCTTAGAGGTAAATCCTGAAGATGCCTTAAGGTCTGCAATAGGGAGGTTTATTGCAAGATTTTCGTATATAGAAGAGGCGGCGGCAGGTGAAGGGAGGTCTATATCTTCTCTGTCTATAGATGAGATGGAAAGCTTATGGCAGAGGGCCAAGAAAAATGAGAGATAGAATGGTAGCATCACTTCTGGGCCTGTTGCCAAAGATACTACCCCGACAAAGTGAAGCTCCCTGGCCAAAGGAAGGAATCTATATCGTTTCTTTTTGACAAAAAGGCATAGCCTGTCTTCCGCAGTTTGGTGTCAAGTTTTGATATTTCAGGTAGGGATCAGAGATAAAACCCACGTATTTTCAACGCCCGTTCTTTGAAAAGGTCATGTAGTGCAGACCACCCCCTTGTTTTAGTCATTATTCTTCGGGATAATGGCAGCATGTATCTTCGTCGCCATGGCCGCAAGAAAAGAGGATACGAATACGAGTCCTGGACGCTGGTGAAATCGGTGCGGACCGCCCAAGGGCCCCGACAACGGATTGTCGCCACACTGGGCAAGCTTCCAGGGATGGAGAAGGAAGAGCGGGTCGGATGGGAAGAGATTGCGCGAATCTTGGATGGGAAACCGCGACCGGAACCAAGCCTGTTTGAGAAAGAGGAGGAGATCCCTACATGGGCAGAGGTCAATCTGAAGGGGGTCTCGGTCGAGCGGCTTCGGCACTTTGGAGATGTTTATCTGGGGTTGGCGCTGTGGAAGCGGTTGGGGTTGGAGCAATTCTGTCAGATGCAGATTCCCCCCGGAAGAGAAGGGATTCCCTGGTCGGTGATGGCGGTGGTGTTAGTCTTGGCCCGCTTTTGCGTCCACTCCCCGGAGTTTAAGATCGCCGAGTCGTGGTATGAGAAGACCGCCCTGGATGACCTGTTGGGGATTCCCTCCGATAAGATGGCGACGATCGGCTCTATCGTGCCTCAGATGCGCTTCTTCCACATAAGGAGGCTCTCTTTAAGCACTTGCAAAAGCGGTATGGGGAACTCTTCGGGGAGACATTTGACTTTCTCTTCTACGATATTACCTCGGTTATTTTGAAGGCAGTGGCGAAAAGAACCCACAGGCGAGGCGCGGCTACAGTCGGGACGGCCGTCCCGACTGCGTGCAGGTCTTAATTGGACTTGTGGTCAGCCGAGAAGGGTTCCCTTTGGCCTTTGAAGTCTTCGATGGGAATCGGCCCGATGTGACTACGGTCGAAGAGATGGTCGGGCTGATGGAGGAGAAATACGGTCGGGCTTCTGCCATCTGGGTAATGGACCGCGGGATGGTGAGCGAAGAGAATTTAGAATCTCTTCGTCAGCGTGGGGCGAGGTATCTGGTAGGCACGCCGAAATCGATGTTGAAGCGGTATGAGCAACAGATGACGGAAACAGGCTGGGAAGAGGTTGCCCCTGGGGTTACGGTGAAGGTCTGTTCTGCCCCACAAGGGGGAGAACAGACCTTCATCCTCTGCCGCTCTGAGGGGCGCAAGGAGAAGGAGTGTGCAATTCTCAACCGGTTTGTTGAGAGGCTGGAGCGCGCTTTAAACAAACTGGCCTTTAAAGCCTGGCAGGGGAAGATCAGGAATCGTCAGAAGGTGGAGCGGCGGATCGGGCGGTTGTTGGAGCGCAACAGTCGTGCCGCGTCTCTCTTCGAGATCTCTGTGGAAGAGACCGGAAGCGGGAAGGAGGCCCGCTTAAAGATCGAGGCGCATAAAAACGAGGAACGATATGAGTGGGCTCTACATACCAGCGGAAGCTATCTGTTGCGGACCAACTTGAGCAGGAGGGGACTCCCGCCGAACTATGGAAGACCTATATCCAACTGACCCAGGCAGAAGACGCCTTTCGGATCACTAAGAGCGACCTTGGGATCCGGCCGATCTACCACCAGAGAGCCGACCGGACACAGGCGCATATTCTGGTCTGCTTTCTGGCCCTGGCGATGTGGCGCACTTTGCAGCAGTGGATATCTGTGAGTGGGCTGGGGAGTGCCCCGCGAAAGCTACTGGAGGAGATGCGAGAGATCCGATCGATGGATGTCCTACTACCGACGCGGGAGAAAAACCTCCGATTGCGGGTGGTCAGCGCCGCTCCCAAGGCGTTAAAAATCCTGCTTCAACGGCTGAAGCTTCCGCTGCCGAACAAGCCGAAAATGGTTCAGGATGTAGTGCAGACTTCGACCCTCTGAGAGAATGAATTCATTGATTTCCCTACATTTTTATTTTTGAACTGCGGAAGATGGGCTAACCTACTGTTCTTGCCTGGCCAGGTGCAAAAAGTATAATATTTACTGAAAGTATAGATAGGATCTTGGCAGGAGACTTTCCGCCCCCTTTTGCATAAAGGGGGCGGTGATACCTCCTAAAACACCCCTTTTACCTTCCCTGTCTCCACATCCACATCAACACGCCTATACGCCGGGTCTGATGCGGTTCCGGGCATAAGTTTGATGGCGCCGGCCACAGGGACCACAAACCCTGCACCCTTGAATGTCATGATGTCCCTGATAAAGAGCTTCCAGCCTTTGGGGACGCCTTTTAGATTTGGATTGTCGGTTAGGCTTAAGTGGGTCTTTACCATACATGTCCCAAGCTTTGCTATTGCAGGGTCTTCTTCCATCTTCTTGATCTTGTCAAGGGCATCGGGTGAATACTCGACCCCGTCTGCACCATATACCTGTTCCGCTATTAATTCAATTCTGGTTCGTAGCGGCGTTGAGAGTTCATAGAGGAACTTGAAGTGGTTGGTCTCCTTGCAGGCATCAATAACTGCATCGGCAAGCTCAAGCGCCCCATCTCCGCCCTTTAGCCAGTGTTTGGATACGGCAAATCTTGCGCCCGCCGCCTCAACAAGCCTCCTTGCAACCTTGATCTCATTATCCGTATCGTTGTGAAAATGGTTTAAGCAGACCACCGGATTGATCCCGGCCTTTTTAATTGTTTTTATGTGGTGGAGGAGGTTTTCACAGCCCTTCTCGACCCATTCTACGTTCTCCTTGGCATACTCAGCCGGTATCGGTTTACCAGGGGCCGGAATAGGAGCCCCTCCGTGGCATTTAAGCGCCCTGATGGTGGCGACAATTACAGCGGCATGTGGTTGTAGTCCAGACATCCGGCACTTTAGGTTCCAGAATTTCTCAAACCCAATGTCTGCGGCAAAACCGGACTCTGTGATTACATAGTCCCCCAGTTTAAGCGCTATACGGTCTGCAATGATGGAAGATTGCCCGATTGCAATGTTTGCGAAGGGCCCGGCATGAACGAACACAGGCTGCCCCTCTATCGTTTGCATAAGGTTCGGTTTTATCGCCTCCACCATCCATGCGGTCATGGCGCCTGCAACGTCAAGGTCCGATGTGGTAATATCTTTACCATTCTTGTCATAGGCCACGACTATTCTTCCTATCCTCTCCCTCATGTCTTTCAGATCGCTTGAGACTGCCAGAATCGCCATCACCTCGGAGGATACGGCTATGGCAAACCCTGAATTCATCATAAAGCCGTCGTCCTTCCCCCCGATCCCTATAATGATGTTTCTTAAGGCCTGGGCGCAGAAGTCCATGATCCACTTCATCGGGATATTTTTTGGGTCTATGTTCAGCCTCTTTAATCCTCTTTTCGCAAGCTGCTCGTCCGTGTAATTGAACTCATGCTGCATGCGCGATGTCAAAGCAACCATGGCAAGGTTGTGGGAGTTCATCACTGCATTTATATCGCCAGTTAAGCCAAGGGAAAATGGTGTCAGGGGTATGCACTGGGAAAGCCCTCCTCCGGCAGCGCTCCCCTTTACGTTCATCGTGGGGCCGCCGGATGGCTGCCTGATAGTTCCAATGACGTTCTTCCCCCTCTTTCCGATGCCCTGTGTAAGCCCCATGGTAGTTGTTGATTTCCCTTCTCCTAAGGGTGTTGGGGTGATGGCCGTGACATCAATATACCTTCCATCAGGTCTCCCTTTAAAACGTCCCAGAATGCTCTGAAAGTCAACCTTGGCTATATGGTGGCCGTGTGGGAGGAGTTCCTCCTTATCAAGTCCCAGCTTATCTCCAAGCTCGTAGACGGTCTTCATATGCTGCTCTGCCGCCTCTGCAATCTGCCAATCTGCATTTTTTGTTGGATCTAATGGCATATTATTCCCTCCTTTTTCTATAGCATTAACATTAAAATAAAAAACCATCTGAACGCATTAGGTAAAGGCAATAAATAAATTGCCTTTACTAGTACGCCCAGACGGTCGGCATGTGCCACATTCCTGCTTCCCGGTGGTCATCCCACCTTGATTCCGTCAGTTGCAGGCCGGCAAAAGTTTGTTTTGTCCTTTGTACATTAAGAGGGAACTGTTGTCAAGTTTTTTTTAGATTTATGTTAGTAGCAAGTCAAGATGTCCGGTTTTTATAGCAAATGATCTGTCCGGTTTTGTTTTACCTGACCTCCTCTACAAGCCAGATGTTCCCGGGATCGTCCCGGT
>JACRHA010000023.1 GCA_016234185.1 Nitrospirota bacterium | reverse complement strand
GACTTCTGCACAGGGGAGCTTTACGAGGTGAAGGGGAAAGATTACGCCCTTAAGTGGAAGGTAAGGCTTGTAAATAATGTCTCTCCTGTTAGCGCAATGGTTTCGGACATGGGGAGGTATGTTGTTACCTTTGACAACTGGTACTCTGTAGGTTACGGGAATGATGTA
Source organism: Nitrospirota bacterium (assembly GCA_016234185.1). GTDB lineage: Bacteria > Nitrospirota > Nitrospiria > JACRHA01 > JACRHA01 > JACRHA01. The sequence goes on along the minus strand of JACRHA010000023.1, from coordinate 2,267 downwards.
GTAGTCGTCTATGGCGAGAAGGGGAAGTTCCTTTATAAATACAGGCTTGAGGATATGCTTTCGTATTCTGATATACGAAACTTCGTTGAGTCCTCGGTAAGTTCCAGATGGTGGCGCAAGGACAGATGGTGGTGGCCTGATTATATAGACGAGGAGAAAGAGCTGCTCGTCCTGTTTACTTCCGCAGGAAAGAGGGTGATAACTCTTAAGGACGGGAAGGTGCAGACAGGGGAGGCAAAGAAGGCTGACACAAAGGGGGAGCTTTCATACAGCTCCCTTCTGGAAAGGGTCAAAAAGGGGGACAAGCCTGTTGATTTCAGGGAGTTCAGGCTCGCATATACAAAGACCCAGGACTTCAACCCTTACGAAGATGATGAAGATACCCATCGTAAGGTGTTTGACGCCCTGGATAAGAAGGAGTATGAGAAGGCGGCCGCGTATGCCAAAACCATACTTGAGAAGGACTATGTTAATATAGACGCCCATTTTGCCTCAAAGATCTTTTACAGGGAGATGAAGGATGAGGAGAGGGCGGATTTTCACGACTTCATCGTGCAAGGGCTTATTAACTCTATACTTGATTCCGGAGATGGGAGAAGCCCTGAGACCGCATACCAAGTTATCAGGCCCAGGGAGGAGTATATCATCCTTGCTGTCTTCGGCCTCAAGATGAAGGAGCAAAGCCTGATAGAGTCAAACAGCCACCAATACGACAAGTTGAAGGTAAAGGATATGAAGACTGGCGAGGCATCGGTGATATATTTCAATGTTGATATACCTAAAACATGGCTGGATAAGAGGTTTAAGTGATGTATTTCAGGAAATGAAAATGTCAGAAGAGAATTTCAGGGTGATAGGCAGATACAGTATCCCTATGGATGCCGGCTCACTGAGAAGTATGACCCTCAGCCCCGATGGAAGCATGGTGTCATATAATGCCCCATATGACAGCGGGGTTCAGAACAAAGGGAAGAGTTCCATCTGGATAAACAACAGGAGGGTTACGCCGGAGTTCGATCTTATACAAGAATCGCGTATCACCCCTGACTGGAGTAAAGTGGTTTGCTGCGCAAAGATGGGGGAGAGGTGGTCGCTCTGGATAAACGACAGGAGGATATCGCCTGAGTCTGAAGGTGTGGGGTCTCCGACCATAAGTCTTGATGGTGCAAGGGTTGCCTATTACGTCTTTAACGAAGGCAAGCTTTCTGTCTGGGTAGACGACAGAAAGGTATCTCCTGATCTTGACGGTATAAGGTGCGTGGCTCTGAGCCCTGACGGGAGCAAGGTGGCTTATCTGGCCAATATAGGCGGGAGGGAGGATGAGGAGTTCGGGCCTATAGGTAATTGGTCAGCTTGGGTAAACGACAAAAAGATTTCTCCGGAGTTCGACGAGGTGTTTTGGATAACCTTTAGTCCGGATGGCAGCAAGGTCGCCTACGGCGCCATTAATGAGCTAAAGCGATCCATCTGGATAAATGAAGCGAGGGTGATCCCCTGGCTTGATTCTGTGGGAATTCCTGACTTTAACTCTGATTGGAGTAAAATGGCCCTGGTGTCGTATATTGGCAGTAAATGCGCCATCTGGATAAACAGCAGAAGGGCGTCCCCTGACTTCTGGGGTATAGGGATGAATTTGTCTTTCAACCGGGACTGGAGCAAGGTGGCCTATGCTGCCACCTATGACCGCAATAAGTACTCTATCTGGATAAACGACAAAAGGGTATCCCCTGAGTTTGATCGTATTTGCAGTGAACCACAGTTCAGCCCTGACGGTTCTAATGTGGCTTACTCTGTCGAAAGCGGCGGCAAATACTCTATCTGGATAAATGACAAAAGGGTATCCCCTGAGTTTGATACTATGGTATTTTTCGATGTCTTCAGCCCCGATGGTTCCAATGCGGCTTATACTGCCAAGAGCGGCGGCAAAGAGGCGGTCTGGATAAACGACAGGAGGGTAACACCTGAGTTTACCAATGCAGCCTTTGCTCATGAGCATTTCAGGAAAACAGGCGAGATAATATTTGCAGGGTATGACAGGGAGAAGGGGGAGATAGTTCATGGGGTCAATAAATAGTCCGGCCGAGGAGAGAAAATAGGAGAAGAGGGAGAATAGGGGTCAGAGAATAGTTGACAATGCCAAAATGAAAACCGCCTTTATATATTCAGATGAATTTGCAAGTTATAACTACGGCGGGTCGCATCCGATGAGACCCATAAGGCTTAAACTTGCATATGAACTAATTAAAGCCTACAGACTGTTGGAATTG
>JACRHA010000022.1 GCA_016234185.1 Nitrospirota bacterium | reverse complement strand
CTGATCTCCGGATCCATAAGTCCTGTTGGCCTTATAATCTGCTCTATAACACGGCCTTCAGGTTTCGCCATCTCATACGGGCCGGGTGTGGCAGAGACATACACCGCCTGATTTACCATCTTCTCAAACTCCTTAAATGTAAGGGGCCTGTTATCAAATGCCGATGGGAGCCTGAATCCATACTCCACAAGACTCCCTTTCCTGGAATGATCCCCCTCATACATGCCGCCTATCTGCGGGATCGTTGCATGGCTCTCATCCGCTATAAGCAGATAGCCCTTGGGGAAATAGTCAATGAGTGTCGGAGGCGGATCACCGGGCATTCTGCCGCTTAGATGCCTTGAATAGTTTTCAATCCCATGGCAATAACCGAATTCCTTGATCATCTCAAGATCGAACATCGTCCTCTGTTCTATCCTCTGCGCCTCTATGAGCATACCCTGAGACTTAAAAAACCTGATCCTCTCACCAAGCTCATCCTCTATGCCCTTCAACGCCAGTTCAAGCCGCTCCGGCGGAATAATATAATGACTGCCGGGATAGATGGCAACCTTCGAAAGCCTCTTTAGGACCAGACCCCTTAATGGGTCTATCTCCGAGATGGCATCAACAATATCTCCGAACATCTCAATTCTAATGCAGTTTGACTCAGATGAGGCCGGATACACCTCTATAACATCCCCCCTTACCCTGAACGTTCCACGCGCGAAATCTACATCATTCCTCTCATATTGGATCTCAATCAGCCTTTTAAGTATCTTATCCCTCGATATCTCCATCCGCTCCTCAAGATAGAGGAGCATCCCGTGATATGCCTCAGGGGAACCGAGGCCGTATATGCAGGAGACAGAGGCAACTATGATCACATCATCCCTTTCAAAGAGGGAGTTTGTGGCCGAGTGCCTCATCCTGTCGATTGCATCATTTATTGACGAATCCTTTTCGATATATGTATCTGTCTGCGGGAGATATGCCTCCGGCTGATAATAATCATAGTAACTTACAAAATATTCAACGGCATTCTCAGGGAAGAAAGACTTAAATTCACCATAGAGCTGGGCGGCAAGGGTCTTGTTGTGAACCATCACAAGGGTAGGCTTATTTATATTATCTATGACGTTCGCCATGGTAAATGTCTTGCCGGAGCCTGTAACACCGAGCAATACCTGGTGTTTTATCCCATTTATCAACCCGTCAGTAAGCTGTTCTATTGCCTTTGCCTGATCCCCCTTGGGAGAGAATTCCGATACGAGCTTAAACCCCACGAGACTAAGACCTCCAAAATCATTTTATCACAGACACGATTCAGAAAAAATAGAAGGAATTACTCCCTGCCAGGAATATTGATATCCCTCGACTCTTCATCTCTTTTACAGTTCTGCTTGGCACAAAGTGGGTGTAAATCATTGTCGTCCTAACGTCCGAATGCCCTAACACGTCAGGGATAGGAAGCATAGATGTTGACCTACCAATTACTAATATCCGAAATTGCATATTAGTCATCCGCAAAACAAAATGAAATCCAATAGATACGTCTAGCTTTATTTTTTCTTGACTGGTTATGAGCATTTTGTTACAGTTTGATACTGTAACTGTCTAATAACTGGCGACCATGTGAAATTACAGGCATAACCTTCCCCTCCTCTTTTCGTCGGCTGTTGGGCCTGCTAACTTCTTTCGCTAGGCGTATGTGGCACCGCCTTCAAATGCCGCAACAAAAGGAGGTCATCACATATAACTGATGTATATATTTGATATTATCGGTAGGACAGTTTTATCATTTCTTAATGATCTTTATGAAATGGGATATCTTGCAATATCTTCTATAGAGACATTCCTGTTTCATCTCATCAGAGGCAGAAGGGCAATATCCGGGGTCATATACAAGCAGATATATTTCACCGGTATCGAGGCGTTGCCGATTATTTCACGGATTGCTATAAGCCTGGGTATCATAATTGTAACCCAGGCTATGAATATCCTTCCCTTGTTCGGCGGCGAAAGGCTGATAGGTGAGATATTGGTTTGGGTAGTTATAAGGGAGCTTGGCCCTATCCTGGCCGCGATAATTGTCATAGCCAGAAGCGGGGCTGCTATGGCATCAGAGCTTGGTTCTATGCAGGTTAATAATGAGATTACTGCCCTTGAGGCTATGGGGATAGAACCAAGGCGCTATCTTGTGATGCCGAGGGTTATAGGGGCTGCAACCTCTGTCTTTGTTTTAACCTTATACTTTGAAGTCATAACAATACTCGGTGGTTATCTGCTGGCCGGTTTTGGCAAGCGTATAACCTTTGGTGCATATGTCTCCAATGTGCTGGGGACAATGGGTTTCATGGATATAATTGCATCCCTCTTTAAGAGCGCAATCTTTGGTCTTATAATAGGCGCTGTTTCGACGCTTCACGGCCTGAGGGTCGGAAAATCAATAACAGAGATCCCGCAGCAGACCACAAAGGCTGTAATAAGCAGCATCTTTCTGGTCTTTGTTTTGGATGGTATAATAACGGCCATATTTTTTATATAACTCACCATGGAAAAAGTATGACCCAGGATAGAATAGATAAGTTGATTGAGATAAGCGGACTTTATTATATAGCAGGTAATGGTATTGTAATATTTGAAGGGGTTGATGCCGGATTTTATAGCGGTGAAAGGGTTGCCATTACAGGGCCGCACGGACTTGGCAAGACTACGCTGATCAGGCTCTTTCTGGGGCTTGATAAACCCCAAAAAGGCACGATTTGTCTGTTTGGTGAGGATATAGGGATGCTTGAACGGCCGGAGCTTGACGGGCTTAGGCAAGGGATAGGTGTTGTTCTTGAAGATTCCGGGATTGTCAGTAATCTTAAGGTGGTCGAAAATGTCATGCTGCCGCTTCAGTACCATACCGAGATGACCTCTGATAATATAATGGAGCGGGCGGTCTTTCTGCTCGACCATGTAGGATACAGGGGTGATATATGGGCTCTTCCGGGGCCTTTGCCCTCTTATACAAAAAAGACCATTGCCTTTGCCAGGGCAATATCACTCGATCCTGCGATAATGATATACGATATGCTGCTGGAGGGACTAGATGCGGTCCAGAGCTCAGAGATGCTTGGTCTTGTAGATAAATTTCATAAAGAGAAAAAGGATAGGTTGAGCATTATGACCATCAACGATGAAAGGGATATAAAAGAGATAACACTAGACAGGATATTAAGGATAGAAAACAGGAGAATCCTCGAATGAATATGATAAAAACAGGGCAAAAGGACCCACGGTTTAAGAACATTGAAAGAAAGGTGGGTATATTTGTCTTTTTTGCCTTAGCGATGTTGCTGGCCCTCTTCTTTTTTATGGGTAAGGAGAGGGGGATATTTGTAAAGAAATACGATCTGTTCCTTGCTGCGGATAGCGGGAGCGGTTTTATTGAGGGGATACCTGTAAAATTATTGGGGTTTAAGATCGGGAAGGTGAAGACCATGGCATTGACTTCCGAGGCAAAGGTGAGGGTAGCCCTTGAGATAGACAGGAAATATCAGAAATGGATAAGGAAGGGGTCTGTTGCAATGATGCTAAAAGAGGGGTTTATAGGTGATACCGTAATAGAGGTTACTGCAGGTCCTTCTTCCGGTAAGGTAATAGAAGATAAAGGGGAGCTTCCTTTTGAAAGGACCGGGGGGATAGAGGACTTTGCAAGGGAGATAAAGCCGGTTCTTCAGGAGATAAAGGGGACCATTAGTTTTGTTAATAACCCGGAAGGCGACATTAGAAGGTCTATCGCGAATATTGAAAAGTTGACAGAAGGGCTGCTTGCTACAAAGGATGATCTACAAGAGGTATTGCGAGAGGCAAAGGGTGCGCTTAAGGAGGCAACCACGGTCATTGCCGGCCTTAATAATATCGGGAAGAAATCCATGCCTGTGATCGATAAGACTGCTTTGGTAATGGATAAGACTATTGCTATTACCTCTGATGCGGAGAAGGCATTAAAAAAGCTTCCGGAGATTATAGATAAGGTTGACAAGGTAATGAACGATGTAAATAGGCTTTCAGATGCCATCTCCAATAAAAGCCATGGGATAAAAAATATGCTAGAAGATACCGAGGATGTACTAAAAGATTCAAAAGAGATCCTGAAAGGTGCAAAGGAAAGCTGGCCGATAAAGTCAATGCTACCGCCAAAAAAGGAGCTAAAGCTTATTCCCCTGGACAGTTCCGGTAGATAGCAGAGATGAGGCAGAAGCCAGGAGTTAGAAATCATAAATCAAGAGTCAGTGTCTTAAGTCTTTTGTTTCTACTGACTACTCTTCACTTTCCACTCTCCACTCTTTATTATGGCTGTGCCTCTAAAAAGAATATGGAGATGCCTGATGCCAGAATGAAGGCTGTAGGGTATAATCAGACGGGGATAGAGGCAGTTGAGGCAGGAGATTATAATAGGGCATTGATTGAATTCAAGAGATCGCTCAGCTTGAATTCTGGTTTAGATAATCGGAATGGTGTGGCAATAAATTACTTAAATCTGGGAAGGCTCTATCTTTTAATGGATAGTCTTGATGATGCGAAGAGGCTGTTCGGGGAGTCAATAAAGATCGGCCTTGATATTAATGATCAATTTATTCTCTCGGAGGCATATGCCAGTATTGGCAGATACTATTATCTGTCCGGGAATAGCAAAGAAGCCATAGATATCCTGGAAAAGGCTGCTGCTATAGACCGGAAGGAGGGCTATGCAACAATAGGCAGCAAGCTTAACATAATGGGGATAGTATACAGGGATGATGACAGACTGAATGAGGCTGAAAGGGCCTTTAATGATGCCTTAAATATAAGCAAAAGCTATAAAATGGATGAAGATACGGCTGACTCCTTCAGGGGGCTAGGGGATATCTTTTTTAAAAAACGGGATTATAAAAAGGCGAGAGAATCATATGAGAGCGCCATCTCAATAGACAGAAGACTAGGCATCAGATCTAAGATCTCCCTTGATCTGTTTAGTCTCGGGACCTTAAGCCTCAGGGAGAATGATGCTAATGGGGCACTGGATCTTTTCTTGAGGGCATATGCAGTTGACAGCGGCAGGGGTGATAATAAGAGGACATTAAAAGATCTTGACAGGATAATAGAGATATATAAGGAATCAGGGGATAAGAATAATGCTGATGCATATTCATTGGAAAAAGAGAGGCGTCTGCGAAAGGAATAGGCTGCTAAAATCACAAGCGACAGGGGTCGCCCATTAAAAGGTACCCTGTCAAGAGAAAAAGGTATCCATATCGATAAAAAGATCCTCTTTAGCGTTTATAGTTAATTTACAAGAAGTGAAAAAGGTCAGGCCGTACACTCTTGATAGGTAGGGGGGGTTATGGCAGAAGTGATGGATCATGGCAAGACCACTTAGAATAGAATATAGCCCTTCATAAATCACCTCCAATGGGCTTCTAATTTCAAGAATAGGATATCCCAGCCTAAAATTTACAGAGTTTAACAAATGAATGCGATTCAAATTCACAATATGCTTGAAATTCCAACTCATTTCGAGTGCTTGAGAAGGGCGTAGCCTTTGGGTGTTAACCTCAAGAACTCTGTTATCTGCCAGTGCGGGCATTATTCAAAAACATAAAGGTCGACCATTCTTAAATTATTCTAAGGTTGTTAACCTCTTGTTTTGCTGTCGGCATATCTTTTTCCTCCCCGTATTATGAATACCGAGAATTATACCATTTTTTGACGATGAATTGCAGATGTCGCCAGTTCCTAACTAACTAAAATTTCTTATGACCTGCTTAATGATCATCTTCAATTCACTAACAAACTGATCGTCATATCTCCCACCCTTAGATGATCCTGAGCCGAACCAGGGGTTCATCACGGTACACCGGAGGATAGCAACCCTCTCTGCCTGAACTTCTTCCTTGGGGCTATCCGTAAAAGAACCGGGGAGGATACCAAGCTTTTTTAGGTATGGAGCCATCACATCTTTGTATTTATCGAAGGTAAGCTCAGTCTTTGAGATTATGAAGTTATGATCCTGTATCGGTATCCTGGGATTAAACTTGAGCCTATTATAAATAGAGTTATTTATGCTATTCATCACCTTTAAGGATCGATTATTTTTGTGGTTTACAAGAAAACAGACTATGTTTATATCAGGACCTTCAAGCCTCATCAGTAATATGCCGGATCTTCTAAGTCCCTTTGAGATCCTCCCCAGCCCTTCATAAAGCATCATTGCGCCCTTGATGCTCCTTCCGATGATCGCCCCATAGCCGCTTGAGTTAAGCGGTACCACGCGGTGGGCCAGCCAGCAGGCAGATGCCGATGCGCCAGGTTTTGATCCCTCGAAAATATACCTGCCTATATAAGAGTCTTCCCGGCCATCCTCATGAAACACATAGTGGGCCTTTGAGGAGATAATATCCCTTGTCTTACCATTACGGAATATGATTGCTCCGGCAGGATACGGGATATATCCCAACTTGTGTGGATCCATGGCAATGGAATCAGCCATATTGAAGGCCATGAAGCTCCTATACACCTCCTCACCCGGCCATTCACCCGTCTCACCCAAAATCGCCTTTCTGCTCCGCCTCCTCCCGTTTTTGTCAACAAACATCGTCCTCACATAGCCCCCGTATGCCGCATCTATATGGACAAGGAATGTCATCCCGTATCTCTCCTCGAACCTTTTTCTGAGGGATATAACCTCATCGATCGGGTCAACAGACCCCTCCTCGCTGCTGCCGCATATAGGTATAACGGCAATCACCGGTATCGATTTATTCAGGCAGGAGGAGAGGGCCTCTTCCAGTTTCTTTATATCCATCCTAAACCGGCTATCCACATCTATTGGAACAAGATTGTCAATACCAATGCCCAATACCTGCGCTATCTTCCCCAGAGAATAATGCGCTGTTGCCGACGTTAATACTACTCCGGTTTCTTTTATACCTTCTCTCGCAAAGAACGCCTGTATACCTAAAGTCGATATCGTATATCTCTCCAGCCTCCCTTCTATATCAACAGAGGCCTCGTCAGCCGACATGCCTGTTTTCCCTGTATATGCCGCAATTAGCCTCTCTTTTATACAAACAATCTCATCTGCCCTCAGATTTAAGACCTCCCATTTCGAGGCCTTCTGAATGGACACCCTCTTTCCGTCCGGAAGATTTACACTGATATCAACCCCGATATCAAAGGCAAACCGCTTCATAGAAAGGGGGAGATATTTTAAGTTCCTTGCCGCCCAGATCCCCTCAAAATTTGCAACGGTCCCGCCGGATGTTATATGCCCCCATGGAGTGGGATCATTCCCGTACCCCACCAGATCAGAAAGCTGACGTCCCACCTCCACCTCGAGCCTCGTTGTAAAGGGAGAGACATCGGAGGTAACATTATTCGGATTATAAAGGAGCGTGGCAAAGTAGCCCAGGACGGCAGGGATAAGTTGGTCCCCAAGCATATGACCTATATACCTGGGGCTGTAGACCGGGACATCACGCTTCAGATTTGAAAGGAGGTGATAGAATTCATCCTTTAGAAGGCTTATTGAATCCTGGAATTCGGCCTCCCTCTTTTTCTGCTCAGGTATTACGGTTTCATCCTCAGGATGAAAGTTCCTTCTCCAGAAGACGTGGTCCCTGAATGCCTCAATCAACAACTGCTCCAGGATATCAGCGTTCTCGGCCTTGGGCCCCAGAAACCAGGATTCTATGGGGATATTCCTCTTCGGCTTCATAATGAAAATTATAGCATAAAATATACATCAGAATTCAGATAATCTCCTTGACTTTTAATCATTTATAATTTATAAGAGACTAAACGGAGGGCAATATGCCAAAGGGACGTCAAGTAGACAGGACATTAAGAAAAAAACATCGTAAGAAGGAAAAGGCGATAAAGGCAAAAAGAAAGGCCACTACCCAAGCCCTGGCGAACAAAAAGAAGTAGGCTATTTAAAGGGGCTAGCGTCGCCCCCTCCACAGGCATAGCCAGTGGAGCCTCCCCCTCTCACGCTCACCTTGTTCGCTATTTGTCTTCACCCTTTATCTTCTCCAGCTCCTTCTTGATTGCTATCTCAGCTAGGGAGGGGATTACCTCCCAGGCAATCCTTTCAACTGCCTCTCTAACTGCATCTCTTACCATCTTTTCAACAAGTTCGCTTGGTATCTGACCAGTAGGGCCTGATACCCCTTCTGCCTTAGGCAGGATCATTTCTGTTACAGCTTCTATCTTCGGGGCTGGTTCTCTTTCAACGGGTTTCTCTTCCTTCTCCTCCCTTATCTCGTTCTCTTCTTTTTCATCCACAAAGACCAGGTTATCCTCTTCTTTTGTTGTCTCCTCTTTATCTTTAACCGATTCATTCAGATCTAGGTCAAGCAAACCCGGCGTATCATCCTCTTTTAGCTCCGAGAAGAATGATTTACTGCCTGCTGAAGAGGACCATCCTAAAAGCTCCTCCATTTTCACCGTCTCCTCTTCACTCACCTCAACCTCTTCATCCTCATTCCTGGCTGTGAGGTACTGTTTTGCCTTTGTCGCAAGATCGGCTGATTCAATCGGCTTTCTTATAAAGTCTGTAATACCGGCTGAGAGGAGACTCTTTTCATCAAAGGTATCAGATGGATTAACAAGAAGAAGTATTGGGCAATCCTTGAGATTGGCATCCTTCCTGATCTTTTCGCAGAACTTAGATATATCCATGCCCGCAACATTATATTCAACAATTAAGACATCGGGCCTAATCCTGTCTGATGCGTCAAGGGCAGAAAGGCCGTCACTAAAGGCAGTTACGTCGAATCCCTCTCTGGAAAGGCTATACTCCACCAACTTTTGAACAGCAAGATTGGTGTCCACCACGAAGAGTCTGCTAGGCATATAATCGTCCTGTTTTATTTAGCAATTATAGGGGCTTGCGTCGCCCCCTCCACCGGCAAAGCCGGATGGAGCCTCCCCCTCAGCGCTCGCCTTGCTCGCTGAGTAGATCCCCACGGGCGGCGCTAAGCTCATGAGAACCCCGCCTTCAGGCGAGGGTGAATGCGGTCTTTGCGCACGAAGTGCGTTGCAATCAGTGCCACGGGCTTGCCCGCGAATATCTACTAAGCTATCATAGGAGTGTATAGTTGTCAAGCAAACCAACCAGTTAGGAGACCCCTTTGTCCTGCATTATCAGTATCCCGGCATAACCCACTACATGCGAATAGTCTCCGCTTACCTCCGCAGAGGTCGCATACCGCACAAGCTCTGCCTTTTTTGCTCCAAGCCTATTTGCAGCAAAGAGCAGCGAAACAGTAGGGGCAAAACCACACATAGATATCCCTTCTCTTCTTACAACTTCATAAAGTCCCAGAGGATCAAGGTCTAGTATGCTTCTGATAGCCATACTGTCCTTCCTGCGGACCGACTCATCCGATTCATAATGGGTCATATCGGTACTTGCTATAATGATTGTCCCGGAAGAGGAGGCGACGGCATCGGCAACAGCCTCTCCCAGGTCTCTTAAGACCTCAATATCATCCTCCATCATCACAACAGGAACTATCTTAGGGTCACGCACCAGGAATTTTATAAAGGGGATCTGAACCTCCAGTGAATGCTCATATAAATGGGCAGAATAGTCATCATGCGCAAACCTGCACCTCCTCATGATCAACGAGGCAAGACTGCTGTCAACCTCAACTATTCCATTTGGCACCTCCCATTCCCCGTCGGCATACACAGAGACGGGCAAACCCATCCCTGTATGATTTGGACCCATTATTATAAATGAATTGGCAGGTACTATCCTTGAATATACGTCACCTGCTACGCGACCTGAGTAGACATATCCGGCATGTGGAGAAACAATACCAATCACCCTCCTTTTCTCGGCCTCAGGTGTCATATAGCCGCCTATCTGCCTTTCAAGTTCATCAGCCGCAGAAGGATAAAATTTACCTGCAACAACAGGCCGCCTTAACATAATCCACCCATTTATATCATAGGGGCTTGCGTCGCCCCCTCCACCGGCAAAGCCGGATGGAGCCTCCCCCTCAACGCTCGCTTTGCTCGCTAGGTATCTACCCGCCAATGCGGGTTAGCAATATTGGATACCCTTGCAGGCCAGCACCTGCTTCTCCCTTGCACCTGACCGGTATATTGTAATCCCCTTGCATCCCTCTTTGTAGGCAAGGAGGAAGGCCCTTTTGATATCCCGCTTAGTTGCATTATTCGGGAAATTAATAGTCTTTGATACGGCGTTATCTATATGTCTCTGAAAGGCAGCCTGCATCCTGACATGAAATTCAGGTGATATATCATGGGAGGTAACAAATAGCCTCCTTATATCCTCCGGAATATCTTCTATTTCCCGGATAGATTCCCGTTTTGAAAGCAGGCCTATCAGCCCTTTACTATAAAATGATCTCTCCTTCGCCATCTCAAGGAAGATTGGATGCACCTCAAACAACCTTATATCATTCATGACAGTCCTGACATAGGCGATCCCATATAGCGGTTCTATGCCGCTTGAGCAGTTCGCTATTATACTTAAGGTGCCTGTCGGAGCAACGGTTGTCCTCGTGGCATTCCTCATGGCCTGGCTGCCTCTTTTTTTATGCCTGACTTGAAAGAAATGTTGATAGGGCCCCCTTTCTTTTGCAATCTCGGAAGAGGTCTCATCTGATATCCTCCTGATAAATCCCATCACCCTGCCTGCCTGATCAATAGCCTCCTCTGAGTCATAGGGAATCCCAAGCTTAATAAGCATATCAGCAAACCCCATAACCCCAAGACCTATCTTCCTGTTTCCTTTGGTTATCCTTTCTATCTCCGGAAGGGGATATCTGTTCACATCAATAATATTGTCCAGAAATCTCACACCGATCCTTACTACCTCTTCAAGTCTCTTGTAATCTACCTCACACCCTCTATATTTTTTAATTACCATCTTAGAGAGATTTACAGACCCCAGATTGCAGGACTCAAAAGGGAGCAGCGGTTGTTCGCCGCATGGATTTGTGGCCTCTATCTCACCTATATCAGGTGTCGGGTTATCCTTATTTATCCGGTCCAGAAATATTATTCCCGGTTCTCCGCTTTTCCATGCGGACCCTACAATAATGTCAAAAACCTTTGCTGCCGACAACCTCTTCACCTTCTTTTTGTCCCTGGGATTGATCAGATAGTATCCCCTGCCTGTCTCAACCGCGTTCATAAATTCATCTGTAACACCTACAGATATATTGAAATTCGTAAGTTCTTTGGGATCATCTTTGGCCTTTACAAAATCGAGTATATCGGGGTGGTCCACCCGTAGGATCCCCATATTGGCGCCCCTTCTTGTACCCCCTTGCTTTATCACCTCAGTAGCCATGTTAAAGACCTTCATAAAAGAGACCGGGCCGGATGCTATCCCGGAGGTTGAGAGGACCCTGTCATTCGCCGGCCTGAGCTTGCTGAATGAAAAACCTGTTCCCCCTCCCGATTGATGTATGATAGCTGTATGCTTGATGGTATCAAATATGGAGGAGAGGGAATCCTCAACAGGGAGGACAAAACAGGCGGCAAGCTGCTGTAACTCCCTCCCTGCATTCATAAGCGCCGGCGAGTTCGGAAGGAACTCCAGGCCGACCATGATCTTAAGAAACTCCTCCTCCCTCTTCTTTATATCAGCCTTCTTATCATAAATCAGATCTGCAGATGCTATATTCCGTGCCACCCTTTTGAACATCTCAAAGGGGGTCTCAATGATCCTTCCTTCTGTATCCTTTTTAAGGTATCTCTTTTTGAGGACAGTCAGGGCATTCTCAGACAGGAGGAGATCTTTAGATCTTACTTTCATTGATAATATATATTATTCCCCTCTTTTTATTGTGTGTCAAGGATGGCGGATGCTATAGGTAGCGGTCTCTCCTCCCTTTCGGAAGATATCGAATTAACGGGAATGTATATTAAGAAGGTCGTACCCTTACCCAGGGTAGACTCAACATTGATAAAACCTTTATGCTCCTTGATTATCTGATGAGAGATTGAAAGACCAAGGCCTGTCCCCTCCCGTCCGATGCTTGCATGCTTTGTAGTGAAGAAGGGATCAAAGATCTTATCTATCTCCTCCTTTGCTATCCCCTCCCCCGTATCGTTGATCCAGAACTGGGCAAACTCCTCTTTCTGGTCAGATTGTATATATCTGGTCCCAATAGTTATGGCTCCCCCTTCTCCAGTAGCATCTATAGCATTTAAAAGTATGTTTAAGATAACCTGTCTTATCTGATCAGGGTCCATATGTATCCTGGGAAGGTCGTTTGCAAGTACAGTTTTTATTGCGATCTGCTTTTTCTCTGCCTCAAGCTTTATCAATAGGACTACCCTGGTCACAAGGATATTGAGATCTTCCATCCTGAACTGGATCTGCTTTGGTTTTCCGTAATCTAAAAGCTCCCTTGTCAGCCTCCTTATCCTCTCAGTCTCTGTAAAGGCCAACCTTGAGAAGGAGTCCATAAACTCATTATCATCCCGTTTCTGGGGAAGGAGTTGAAAAAAAGTAGAGATAGTAACAAGGGGGTTGTTTATTTCATGTGCCATACCACCGGCAAACCTGGCAAAGGTATCCACCTTGTCTATTTGCTTCATTAGTATTATGGACTTCTTTTCAAGATAATGAAGCCTCGCATTCTCGATAGCAATTGCCGCCTGGCTGGCAAGATTTCCAAGTAGGGCTAGATCCTCATTGGAATACATATCCCTGCTCTTTTTGTTGCCAAGGTTGCAGAAACCGACAAGCCTCCCCTTGCTGATAAAGGGTATTGAGACCTCTGCCTCTATGGCTGCCATGTTATCGATTAAAGGTTTATTCTCATCAACAAAGAGGTCCCTCTCCAGCTCCTCCTTGATGGTAATTTCACCCCTTTTGGTAAGGGTCTTTGGGAGGGGATCATCGGCCTTAAGCTGGATACGTTTAATCTTGTCCTCTAACCCCAAAAAAGAACCAATGGAATAACCAGCTTTCTCATCAAGTAGAAATGTGGATACCCGACTAACCCCCATCCCCTTTGAGAGGGTTGAGGTTATCTTCTCTGTCAATTCCCCAAGATCCAATATAGATACAATGGCCTTTGAGAATTCGGTCAAGGTCCGATAGGCATCATATTTTTTTCTAAAGAAGGACTTCTCAACCGTCCTCTCCATCTGCCTCTGGAGATTAACAAGAAGCCTTGCAAATATAGCGAATGAAGCAACCAGTATTCCTGACAACAGATATTGATATGACCCTGTAAATATTCGTATCAGCATCAGCACACCAAAATAGAATGGGATAAGCGCTAAAGGCTTCACGTAAGCTAAGATCTTTGGCCCTGTTACAATAAGGGTGATATCCATTAATTGGTACTTTGAAATGGCATAGGTTACGATAATGACCCAGAGGGTTACAAAGATATAACCAGTGGGATAGAACTCAAACCCATAGTTTTGGATAAAATCGATAGAGGCAATAAAACCGGCTGCAAAGGCCCAGAAGAGATATTTAATCCTTGTTGCCTCTAGCGGGGCAACCCTTTCCTTGGCCTTGTAACCCAAGTAGAGCTTCCGAAGGGAAAGCCCGCTTACTAAACCAAAGTAGACTAAAAATATGGGATGGATAACGCCTGCCTTGGGATAGAATCCCCAAAAATAAGAATAGAGGCTATTATCGACTAAATAAAGAGTTGGTATAAGCAAAGCAAAAAGTGTGCTGACAAGGTAATTTGCCAGAACAAGCCTTTTCTTCCCTTGCTGCTGTAAAATACTCAAACAGAAATGATAAAAGAATGCGGGGATATACGGTACACCGACGTAGGAAACCTTAGCCCAGACAAGTGCTTTATTAGCATCATTTATAGAGTACATCATGAAATCGCTAAACAGCCAAATCGTGACACTCAGACAAACTAAGCCGAAAGTAACATTAGGAATCGACTTTGGTTTCTTCATTACTATCCATAACCCGCAGGCAAAGATCAGGGTGCCAGCCAACAGGGGAGGGATCGAATAGAAGGTGGCCTGATGGGTAATTATGATTGCTAGGTATGTAGGTAAGGTGAAGATTCCAAGCAGCAATACGTATGCCAAGCCCTTGTTTATAATTAGCTTAATATCCAGAAATTGATAACGGACAATAGTATAAGTAGTCGCTGCCACATAAAGTGGAACAGCATAGGTTCCATACTCGTTTAAGAGAGGGATGTAAATGTCAAATACAAGTAAGAAATTTAAAGATCCACCTATATAACCGAAGACTGAACTCCACAAGAGATAACTCAGTTGATTCCTTTTATATGACACTGATGAGGTATAAGCTTTATATAATTTTAGATGTCCATAAAAAACACATAATCCAAAGAAAACTACCATTGGCAAGTATAAAGGGCCTGCCTTTATCATAAATGGTACAAAGTCGCTTGGCTGAGCATCTGAAATAAGTAGGGGAGTAAAACAGAGAATACTAAAAAAAGAACTTATACTATATAGTGCGATTAACTTCCAACGCTCAAGTGACAAGTCTAATAAAATTACTATGAAATGAACAAATAAGGTCGGAAGAAATATATCACCGGCTTGCATGAGTTTCCCCCAGAAGATTGCGTTCTCCCGGTTAGAACTCGTAGCCATGATAAGCTCAAAAAAACTCCACCAAGAAATGGAAAAGCAATAAAGAAAAAAGATAATCCCTAATCGTTCCCGTTTCTTTTCAAGGAAAACAAAAATACCGAGCAGGAAAGTAGCAAATGCTGTTAAACCCAAACTTACTACTAAATTGTAGAAAGGAGAACTCATTAAAAAATCAGCCCCATAAAGCCTGTGGTAAAACCGGCAGCTCCACCGGCTAACAAAATTTTGTCACCTGATTTAACTCTTTCTGTATTAATTGCTTCGCATATAGCTACAGGCATACTCGCGGTAGCCAGATTGCCATAATCAGGGAACGTCCAAACCAGTTTCTCGTAAGGAATCCCAAGGGCTTTATGATAAACATTTTCATATATTGAAGCTGGTATTTGATGGGGAATTACTGCATCAATATCGGCTATATCCCACTTTAGCATCTTAGTGATCTCTTCAAATCCTCTTGGCATATATTCAATTGAGGTCTTCTCAAGCTCTGAGCCTTGTGATCGAAAAAATTTATTATAGGCATTCGCACCCTCAAGTGTGCCTGCTAGTGCTAATCGCCAATATTCTCCTTCAGATGAAAACCATCGTGCCCGTATCCCTCTTTCATCACCAGGGCAAACTTTGGTCATCACGGCTGCTCCTCCCGCATCGCCTATGGTGTAGCTAAAAATGTTCACCTTAAAATCCTTTTTTGTCTTTGGTTCCCAGTCTATGTAAGGTGAGATTAGCTCGCCAGTAACAACGATTCCGTTTTCGCCCCGTCCAGCTGCAATCATTGCATCGAGGGTATCGATACCTGTGATAAAACCATTACAGGCATTTCTAAGATCAAATACATAAGCGTTATCTGCTCCGATCTTTTCCTGAACCACGTTTGCCGTTGCAGGTTCGTCAAAGTCAGTAGCAATACCACAATAAACTATGACATCAAGATCTCGCGGATCCATTCCAGCATTTTTTAGGGCATTTTTGGCTGCCATAGCAGCTAAGTCCGATGGATAAAGTTTTGGATCAGCATAACGTCGGGATTTGATTCCTGTAAGAGCCTCTACCACTTCTCCAACATTCTTGTAACCATTTGCACTAACCATCGCACTAATATCTTGGTTTGTAATTTCATTAGAAGGGAGGAAAGACCCCCACCCGATTATCTTAGAGGCATGAATAGATGACTGCTGTGGTCTATCAGTAATTTCTTCTAATGTTCGCGTGGCTCCAATAGAAAAATCTGCTAATTCAATAGCAACCGAATCTGTTGATACCTGGATACTAAGTAAAGACTTTTCCTGTGTTGTAGCGTTCTGCTTGAGTTCTTGCACTGCCGATGTCAGTATTTTTTGTTCCCACTCCCGAATAGCAGCAAACTTGATCCCGATCACATATTTATTTGAAATTTCATCTCTAAATGGCAAACAATAAACAACCTGACCTGAAATATTCAAATAACATACATCGCCAAAAGAAAATTGAAGGTTCATTGGGACACCTGGAACTAATGAAATACTGCTAAATATTAGCAGGCCCGCTGGGCTTATATCGTGTGTATAACCTGAGATTTCCTTCTTTTCTATCTTGAGGCAAACCGGGATTTTAAATGCCTCCCGTTCATACTGGCGGGCCTGGGAAGCATTTTTCAGTTGATTTGGAGAAAGAGATGTCTCAGGATTGAAAGATTGAGGATTCTCCCTAATGCTGAGATCAGGCTGGGATGCTTCGCTTCCATAACCTGTAGAATCCTGAAGGGGTTTTCCTCTATTCTGTTTCCGTCTATCATGGAATTGGATTGGATGCTGCTCCTGCCTTCGCTCAATAGATACCTGCTGCATAACCCCTCCTATTACCGTTGTTGTGTAGTAGTGTTTTCTGGAAGGGGGTTCTTACAAAAAGAACAAATTACAACAGTTCTAACATAAAAGACAATTAAATTTGACTCCCCCTATTGTCCTACCCCTTGAAAGACCTCCGCTATATTAACAGATAACCCTTTTATAACCTTCGACCCAAATGTATCTTTAACACCAAAGACGCCTATGGTTGACAATTTATTATCAGAAAGGACCAGAAGCTCTATCCCCTTTGAAGCAGGATCTACAAGCCAATACTCCGATACCCCATATCTTGCATACAGATCCCTCTTTATGGTCCTGTCCAGCTTCTCTGTATATGGAGAGAGGATCTCAATGACCAGATCAGGGGGACCGACTATATTCTTTTCTGTGATTATATTAAGTCTGTCTTTAGATATAAAGAATATATCAGGCTGGACCACATTCTCATTGGACAGGATAACATCGCATGGGGCACGAAATACCTGCCCCAGG